>DUKF01000204.1 GCA_013329455.1 Methanotrichaceae archaeon
GTATTCAATTCAAAATAAACGAGAGCTGCCCGGGGTTCTCCCTTGCGGGCAGCTTTTAAGCTATCAGTCCATGATGTCGGGACTTCCAGTGCAAGAGGACCTGCCCGAATAGAGCAGAGGACTCGAGGCGCTGCGGCAGTTGCGAGCGCTCTGGACGTCAGGATTGTCGCGGCAGAAGCCGCTGGGTTCCATGATCGACGTCGACGATCCGGCTACCATCCCTGGCCGATAATCGCCCGGATGGAGCAGGTTCACGGCGTGGCCAAGTTCGTGGGCCAGATGGTAGTAGTTCACGTCGCCACAAGTGCCGCCCTCGCCGGCCGAACATCCCCAAAGCCCAACAGGCATCGGGCAGGGCACTGCCATCTGCTGATCGCAGGTCACGATCTTGGCAGAAGCGGTCCCACTGCTCCAGCATGCTCCGCCACCGTCGAAGTAGGGGTCCCACCGCTCGACCACGAAGACTTCCACCGAGTCGGTGACGTCGACCTCCGCCCGGAGGGCTGCCGCCTCAGCCTCGCTGTTCAGCACCCGGTATGCGTTGTTGTTGATGTAGACCGGCGTCCTGGACCGGATCGCGATGCACCGGACAGTTCCGCACCGGTCCCAGATCTCCGCCGATCCGTCCAAAAGGGTGTTGTAGACCGTTCCCGTGGCCGAAGGGTCCGAGGGCCCTGTCCCTATGAAGACCGGCTGGACCAAGAGGATCTCGGTAGGGCTCGTCTCCAGGTACCACCAGAGCTTGGTCAGATCGAGGTACACCACCATGTCCCGGAGAGATCCGACTACGGAGCGTTCAAGCTCCAGATGGATCTCGGCGTTCATGGTGACCTCACCCTCGTCCGCCGCCTTCATACCCTCAGGAAGACTCCCCTCTATTTTGCCTGCCATCGATTCGGTGTAGGAGAAGAACTGGTCGCCCTCCTCGGACTTGCTGGGAATAAAGCCCTTTATCTCATCGATCAGGGCGTAGTGGAGGGTCGACTGAAACTCGGTCGAGAACCGGCCCTTCCTGGAATCATAGGAGGCTTTGTACTCAGGCTCGACCAGGTCGAGGCCGATGACCCCCGAATTGCCCTCTTTTGTGGCAACCCCGCTCGATACCAGGTTGAGCCCGGTTAGAACCAGGGTCAGATCGCCCCGATCCCCCGGCACCGCCATAAAGGCGATCTCGCCCCCAAAGCTGGTCTGCTGTTCGCCAGCATCCGTCGTGACGACGCCTTTTACGTCCTCCAAGTTTCCGATCAAACGGTAATTCTTTTCCTGCTCTTTTTCCGCTTCAACAGGCTCTGCCGTGCTGAGCTTCTTTCCGATTGAGACGTCCAGGGGACTTTTCAGGAGGCTCGGGCTCTTTTCCATGACCAGATCGGCCCCGAGACAGGTCCCCGATATCACCACAAGGCCCACCGCCAAAGCGAGCCCCAACAGCAAGATTGTTCTCAAAATCGCTCACCGCCAAAAATATACCCGGAGCTTTATGATCTCCATATCGTTTAAAATTTTCCCGAGTATCGAGTTTCGACCTTCTCGAGGTAGAGCAGACCGGTGGGCGTGGACCTGTAGCCGCCGGAAACGGGCTTTGCCACCAGGGCCTTTTCGAGCATCGCGAGGTGGAATGCAGTCTTCTTCTCATCAAGATCAAACTTTTCGGCGATCTCCTCCGTCGACCTCACGCCGTCGCCAATGAGCTTCAAAATATCCCTCCTGACTCTGAGCTGGAGGACCTCGAGGGCGAACCTGTGTCCCTCGGCCGACTCCCACGACTTCGGCACCTCCGCGTCGCTCCCGGCGGGATCAATCTCGATTTCGATCTCAGATCTCTCTTTCAGGCCCATATTCAGTTCTTTGTCGGGTCAGGGCAAAAGGGCGTCGGAGGAGAGAGGCAATTTAGAAATATGTTAAGACACCAAGACGATTCGCGACATGTTGGCGAAGCTCTCAAAGAACCAAAGCCTTTCGATATCAATCCGAAACGACCTTAGACCCGGCGACATCGGTGAGGTCATCCACCTGCACGGGGTCGTTTATGCCGAGGAGCAGGGGTGGGACCATACCTTCGATGCGTACGTCGCAGGACCTCTGGCCGAGTTTGTCAAGTCCAGCTCGCTTCGGGACCGGATCTGGATAATCGAGCTGACGGTGGGGGACAAAGAAAGTGGTGGGAAAGAGGTACGGATCGTCGGGTCCGCCGCCATCGTGGACTTCTCCGACGGCGACGCTCAGCTCCGGTGGCTCCTTTTGGACCCGGGGGTCAGAGGGCTAGGCCTGGGTCGAAAGCTCGTGGAGGAGGCGCTGAAGTTTTCTCGATCTGTCGGGTACTCATCGGTCTTCCTATGGACGGTTCAGGGCCTTGAGGCCGCAACGAGCCTCTACGAATCCCTGGGCTTTGAGAAGACCGAGGAGAAGACTTCCGAGATTTGGGGGGGCATCGTTACCGAGGTCAGATACGACCTCCAGCTTTGAGATGTTGAGATCACGAGTTCAGACGGCGAAAACGCTTATTTGGAGATGCTGATTGATGAGTGAGGAGATATTCGAGGCGATCCGAAAGAGGGTCGAAAAGGAGCCCTACGCAAAGAAGATGGGACTCAAGCTGGTCGAGGTGGATAGCGGCTATTCTCTGGTGGAGATGAAGTTCACCGAGGATATGGAGAACGTCTTTGGGATGGCCCACGGCGGCGCCATATTCTCCTTGATCGACGAGGCCTTCGAGGTCGCCTCCAACTCGCACGGCACAGTCTCGGTGGCTCTCAGCATGAGCGTCACATACGTCAGCTCTCCGAAAAGGGGTGACAGGCTGCTGGCGGAAGGAAAGGAGGTCAGCAGGTCCAACAGGGTTGCGACCTACAGCATCCAGGTCAAAACCGAGAAGAACGATCTTATCGCGATCTGCCAGGCTCTGGTCTACAGAAAGAGGGACCCTCTGCCCTTTCTGTGAGACCGTTGTTGATCAAACCGAAGAAGGCTCGTGAAGTCGCAAAACGATTGTCAAATCGATCACAGCATAAAAACAGCTGAAGGTTCTCAGGCGGAAAGTCATTTCGGATTTGGAGATCGGGATCGAAGAGCCCGGACCTCGCTTCGCTATTATCCTTCTAAGGAGAACTTGAAGGCCTTCAGCCGTGAAAGCATTTTTTTTCGCTCCAAAGGCGGCAGGAACGAAGGTCACATTTGATCTCTGACCGAAAGTTTCAACGTACTCTCTGGTGACGAAACCCAGACTGTTGAGGTCTCGGCCGTCGAAGCTGATCTTCAGGAAGATGTTCGAAGAAACAAACTCGTCGAACTCGATATCGTTCTCAGGCACCATCGCAAGAGGAAGATCCTGCCACGCAAGCCAAGAATAACACTTCTGAAGCGCCCGGTCATCCTCTCTACATTCTGGCACCGGCCATCCCTGGGCGGTCCAGCTGATCCTTTCAGCTATTTCAGCTATAATGCTCTTACCGCCGATCGTCAAATTTCCATACATATCTTCACACATATCAAGTCACTTTTTCGTTCAATTTTTCTTTCACGTCGACATTTTCATACTCGTTCTATCTGCAATTCCTTCAACCTGGATCGGAGGGTTCTCATGCTCACCTTGTGAACCACCGATAAGGCCATCAAATCTCCGTAGCCTTCTGATGCCTCTTTGAGCGTGCTGTCCAGGTTCTGCCCAACTATTGAGTTTTGGTTTTGTGTCTTGTTCATATCTATCTCTCCTCAATTTTAAATATTTTGTTCTTTTTGTGCATATTCGTCCCTGCCAAGGCCGATAGCTGCCACACAAAAACAGAGAGAAAGTCAAAAGCCTGCGGAACTCACAAATTCGCCCCGAACTCTGCAACTTCTTCCGTCTTGCCATTCAGCATAGCGCAAGATCGCCAAACAGAAGATCTCCGTCCCGAGAAATCGAGCAGATCGAAAGCGAGAGAGAAACGAACTGTCTCTTAGTAGAGCAGCCTAGCGCAGCGAAATCGCCGCGCTGACTGCCAACGACGCTTAAGGCAGATGATAATCTTAGACCTTGTGAGCTATTGCAAACCTTTGCATAACCTTGTCGACCATTATCGTGGCCTTATCGCCAACTCCGGTCTCCGGAACGAAGATGACAAACCCCTCAATTCTGGCGATGCCATCTCCTTGCTTTGATATGTCCTCGATCTCAACGTCGTATTCCTTTCCAGTCTCGACTGGCGCTGAAGGGCCAAACCCGCCGGCACCAAAAGAGCCTCTATTATTACCGTACAAACTTTGCACCATCCTTTGCGAAAAACCATAAAACAGAACAGCTTAACGCAATGAGCTAGGTAGGTTTGCGACTATTTAAGTCTTTGTACATCACCACAAAAACAATCCTCGGTTCTGCTCTTCGGCCATGAATGACCACGAATAAAGGGAAAAGAGAGCACGAAAGGTTCTGAAAGGATCCCATCAACCGATTTTGAAGAGATGAAAATCGTCATCTTCTTTTTCATCCTGCTCCGGAAGCCATCGTACTCGTATCCGTCGCCAGGTTCGATTGAAAGGAGCTGATCTGAAGAGCCTTGCACGCCTTTCCAACCGGAGCAGGTCGCCAAATTCCGATCCTCGACATATTTCAGCCGTCAAAATTTGAAGCTGAAATTCCCACGCTTTTTCCTATTCCCCACACCAACGGAAACTGTGAATACTCATCACGACCATACCCCTCCGGAGTTTTACGCTCATGATCACAAAAGTCTACATAACCCACAGCGAGGAGGACGAGCCCTTGGCCCGAGAGCTTGCAGAAGCCCTGTGGAGGGTGGGGCTTGAGAGCTTCGTTGCGATCTACAAGCACGCCAGGGGAATATCGCCCGGAGAGAGGATCAGGTTTGGGATCCGCCACTCGGACTGCGTCATCGCCCTTTTGACCCTGGACGGGGTGGTATCCCCTCGGGTCAACCAGGAGATTGGCTTTGCTTCCGGGATCGACCAGCTGGTGATCCCGCTCCTTGAGGTGGAGGCCGAGATGCCTGTTCTGATAAGGCATCTCAAGCCGATCCAGTTCAGCAGGGAGACGTACTCCGATGCTCTCGGAGAGGTGATACTAAATATACGAGATATGACCGCCCTCGAGTGGCTGAAGATAAAGTGCCCCTTCTGCGGCGAGGAGATGACCCAGTACCTCCCACCACAGGAAGTGGTGGACAGGGCGGTTTTGTCCAACTCGGGCCTCGACACGATATGCTCCTACTGCGAGACGG
>DUKF01000113.1 GCA_013329455.1 Methanotrichaceae archaeon
GCACGTCGGTCTGAACGTGGCAGCAGACCCCTTGATGACCCTCAGCTATATCGGCGTTGAGGGCGGGTTTGTGGCCTGCGTCGCCGACGATCCCGGGATGCACTCGTCCCAGAACGAGCAGGACACCCGCCAGTATGCGAGGTTTGCGAAGATCCCCATCTTCGAGCCAGCCGACAGCCAGGAAGCGAAGGACTTTTTGAAGCTGGCGATGGAGGTCTCGGAGAAGTACCAGACCCCGGTGATACTCCGCTCGACGACGAGGGTGAGCCACTCACGAAGCCTGGTGGATCTGGGGGGTCGGGAAAAGATCGATAGGGAGATCGGGATCGAGAAGAACCCGCCCCGATTCGTTCCCATACCGGTCTGGGGGCGGGTGATGAAGCAGAAGGTGACTGACCGGCTCATCCTCCTGGCCGAAGAGGCAGAAAAATCCGAGGCGAACAGGATCGAGCGGCGCGACAAATCCCTCGGGATCGTGACCGCTTCGATGGCCTATCAATACGTCCGGGAGGTCTGGCCCGAAGCGTCGGTCCTGAAGCTCGGCTTCTCTTACCCCTTCCCCGACGGTCTCATCAGAGAGTTCGCCGACAGTGTCGGGAGGGTTCTCGTAGTCGAGGAGCTGGACGACTTCATCGAAGAGCACGTGAGGGCTCTTGGAATCGAATGCGAGGGCCGAAAGTTCGTTTCAGGGGTCGGGGAGTTATCCGTCGCCCGCCTTCTCAATTCTAAGGCGAGGATGGAAGGAAGCGAACCGAGGACTTTGGATCAGAAGTTTGCAGAAGGACTTCCTGCAAGGCCGCCGGTTCTCTGCCCGGGCTGTCCACACCGGGGGATCTTTTACGCTCTGGGAAAGCACGACGTCGTCGTCTCTGGGGACATCGGCTGCTATAGCCTCGGGGCCTTCAAGCCCCTGGACCGGATGGACATCATACTCTGCATGGGCGGAGGGGTCTCGATGGCCCACGGTTTCGACAAGGCGGGAGACAAAAGGGAGGTGGTGGGAGTCGTCGGCGACTCGACCTTCTTCCACTCTGGGATCACGGGCCTCATCGACATCGTCTACAACAAGGGATCCTCGACGATCATAGTCCTCGACAACAGGACCACGGCCATGACCGGTCATCAGGACCATCCGGGAACCGGAAGGACCCTCATGGGCGAAGCGACGAAGGCGATCTCGATCCAGGATATCGGCAGAGCTTGTGGGATCGAACGGGTCACCACGATCGACCCCTACAATCTCGAGACGACCCAGGAGGCGATCGCCGAGGAGTTGAGCTCAAAGGAGCCGTCCCTCATCGTCTCCTTAGCGCCCTGCCCCTTGCGGGAAAGGAGGCAGGTTGGACCTCTCCGAAAGGTCGATGCCGATCTCTGCAAGGGATGCAAGAAGTGTCTGAAGCTTGGCTGTCCTGCCATCGAGTGGGTGGGCGAAGTGCCGAAGATCAACAGTTACCTCTGCGGTGGGTGCGGCCTCTGCGAGCAGGTCTGCCCTCACGAGGCTATCTCATCTCAGGAGGCGGAATGATGTCGCAAAGCAATACCAAAAGCGTCGTTTTGGTGGGGGTCGGCGGCCAGGGAATCCTCCTTGCAAGCGAGATCGTGGCAAAGGCCGCCATGGAGGTGGGACATCAGGTGAAGACGAACGAGGTCCACGGGATGGCCCAACGAGGCGGATCGGTGATCGCTCACGTCCGCTACGGGTCCGAGGTCTTCAGCCCGACGGTCCCGGAAGGGGCGACTCACGCGCTCGGGGCGCTTGAACAAATAGAGGCCCTCCGCTACGCCCACTACATCGCCCCCGACGGACTTGCCGTCGTCAACGCCCAGTCAGTCATTCCCGTGACGGTATCCTCCGGGGCTGCGACGTATCCGGAGGACGTCGCCGATCGGCTGAAAAGGGCATTTCCCAGGCTCGTCTATTTCGATGCCGGAAAGAGGGCGGTGACGCTTGGAAATATCAGGGCCGCAAACATCGTTCTTTTGGGAGCTTTGTCAAGGGGCCTCGATCTCCCGCCGGAGGCCTGGGAAGAGGCGATCATAGCCTCGGTCAAGGAGAAGCACAGGGATCTGAACTTGAGAGCTTTTGAGATCGGAAGGAATGTCAAATGAGAGGGAAGGGCAATTTTCAGAACGAGAAGATGGAGACAGCATCGCTGAAAAGTATCAGAGAGCTTCAGACTCGGCGGCTGAAGAAGATCGTAAGGCACGTCTATTCGTCAAACGAGATTTATAGAAAGCTCTTCGACGAGAACAACGTCGCCCCCGAGGACATAAAAACCCTTGAGGACGTGACAAGGCTTCCCCTGACGAACAAGGACATCTTACGAGAGAGCTACCCATTGGGCCTATCCTGCGTTGATCGGAATAGAATAGTCGAGATGCACATGTCCAGCGGCTCGACGGGAACGCCCGTCGTCATGCCTTACACCCAAGGAGATCTCGACCAGTGGGCCGAGTGCATGGCTCGCTGCTACAGGATGGCGGGAGCGGTTCCATCAGATGCCGCTCAGATCACGCCCCTGTTCGGCCTGTTCAACGGCGGCTTTGGGATGTACCACGGAGCCCGGGCCGCGGGCCTATTCGTGATCCCGGCGGGGCCCGGAAACACCGTCCGACAGATCCGGCTCGCCAAGGATTTCAAGACCCGGGTCCTCACCGGTGTTGTCAGCTACGGGATCAGGTTGATGGAGGTGATGGAAGAGATGAACGAGTCCCTTCCGGACCTTGATATCGGCATCTTCGGCGCCGAGGTATTCAGCGACTCCATGAAGAAGAAGATATCATCGGGCCTTGGGATCGAGGCTTTTGACATCTACGGGATGACCGAGTCGGGGGGCGTTGGGACCCTCGGGATGGACTGCGAAGCTCACGACGGCCTGCACGTCTGGGAGGACCACTACATTGTCGAGGTGATCGACCCCAAGACCGGCGAGGCCGTCGACGACGGCGAGACCGGGGAGCTCGTGGTGACGGCCCTGACGAGAGAGGCGCTTCCGGTGATCCGGTTCAGGACGGCGGACCTGACGAAAGTCGTCTCCCGTGAGCAATGCGATTGCGGCAGAACTCACATCAAGATCGCCCCCATCACCGGCAGAATCGACGACATGCTGATTATAAAGGGCGTGAACTTTTTCCCAAAGCAGGTCGAGCAGGCCCTGATGTAGATCCCAGGAGTCGGGGCCAACTACCAGATCATCATCGAGGAGACCGACGGCATGAAAGCCGTCCGGATCAACGTCGAGGCCGAGGCCGGTGTCACAGGCTACGTCGTCGAGAAGGCCCTGAAGGAGGCTCTCGGCTTCAGCCCGAAAGGGGACGTCTACCCGATCGGTGGCCTACCCCGCCAGAAGGGGAAGGCGAAACGGGTCTTTTACAAGAAGGCGGGGGAGGAGTAGGTCGGGCGAAGGGGCCGGCTTTGCCTCTTCGTCCACCATCTTGTCTATTTTTATTAGATGTCTCTATCAGTTCCCAGGACTCGTCCCCGAACTCCTCTCTCATCATCTTATCGCCAGCTTTGTTTGCGATGTAGCCTGCAAACTCCGCCAGGATGGGATTTGAGAAGTGATCTTTGAAAGTTCCATCACGGGGCCAGCCGATCAGGCAGTCGACGGTCTCTTTCTCGGGGTTGACGAGCCAGAGCTGGAATAGCTGGTCCTTGATCGGAAAAAACCAGTCCTCCTTCTCGATCAGAAACTCGATCAGGAAATGCTCAGAGACCGGCGGCAAAACGAGGACGTAGTCGAAATCGACGCCGCAGAAAAGCTTGGCAGCGGCAAGGTCTCTGAAACCTCTGACAGCGTCGTTGATCCCCTCACCCACAACGAAGATCATCTCGCGCCGCTCACTCTCGATCTCTCGGGAGGCGACAAGGTTCGGCATCACAAACCCAATGGGCGCCGACAGGCTGATCTTGTAGCCCGCGCCCTCCAGGAAGCTACGCAGAGCGTCTTTCACTTCCTGGCGGGAAAAGATCGATTCTTCAGGATAAAGCCGATGCCAGCCCTCGTTTGATGTATCCTGATATTCTTCCGCCATAGACTGCCATCCCCCCTTCATCCCCTACTGCCACGTGACCACCACCTCGTCAGTCCTGTACCCTGGCCGGACCCTCGACTCGGCCAGCGGGGTGGTCACGCCGCACTTCATCATGACGAGGCCGGTGTAGGCGATCATCGACCCATTGTCGCCCATGAACTTCTTCTCTGGAACGTAGAACTTCGCGCCCCTCTCCTCGCACATGATGTTGAGCATCTCGCGGAGGCGGGAGTTTGCGCCGACTCCGCCTACGAGGAGAACCTCCTTCTTCTCGGCGTGGGCAAGCGCCCTTTCCGAGACCTCGACGAGCATGGCGAAGGCCGTCTCCTGGAAGGAGTGGCAGACGTCAGCAAGATCGTGCTTTTTTGCGGCCTGGGCCGCGGCGGTGGACAGGCCCGAGAAGGAGAAGTCCATCCCCTTGACGACGTAGGGGAGGGGAATGTACTCCTTGGAGGACTTGGCAAGCTTCTCGACCTTTGGGCCGCCGGGGTGGGACAGGCCCACCTGCCTTGCGAACTTGTCGAGAGCATTTCCGACGCTTATGTCCAGGGTCTCGCCGAAGATCCTGTACCGCCCTCGCCTCAGGGCGAGAACCTGGGAATTTCCGCCGCTGACGTATAGGACGACGGGGTCCGTGGCCCCGGTCTTCCACTTGCCCACCTCGATGTGGGCTATACAGTGGTTTACGCCGATGAGGGGTACATTGAACCTCAACGAGAGGGCGCGAGCTGCCGTCGCCACCGTCCTCAGGCACGGCCCCAGGCCCGGCCCCTGGGAGAAAGCGACGGCCTCGATGGTGAGATCATCTTTTCGCGCAACGTCCAGGACGGCTTTGACAACTCCGGCCATGTGCTCTGCATGATGCTGGGCCGCCTCCCTCGGGTGGATCCCACCCTTGGCGGGAACGTAGGTGGCACTTCTTTCGGCGATCACGTCCTCTTCGTCCACCAGGGCACAGCTGAGGTTCCAGGCAGTCCCCTCCAATCCCAGTACGATCATCTCTCGACCAGCTCCATAGCTTCTTCGCTCTCGCGCTTCCCTTATCATATCATTTCGCAGTTCAGGGGGATAGACCGACGTCCCGGCGGTACCTGATCCCGTTGAACCTGATCCGCCGGATGTTCTCGTAGGCTTCGTCTCTCGCAGCCTCGAGGCTCTCGCCCCTCCCGACGACGGTGAAGACCCTCCCACCTGTCGTGTAGAGCTTCTCCTGCCCTTGGGCATCAGTCCCAAAGGCCGTCCCGTTGTGGTAGACCAGGACGTCGGGGTCGACCTTCTCAAGCCCCCTGATCGGCATGTTGGTGTAGTGGGGTCCGGGGTAGCCGGGCCGCTCCTCCCCGACGCCACCGCTCGTCACGGGCTTTACCACCCTTCCGCTGATGGCGCAGATCCCGACGCAGTGATCCCTCGACCACTCGAGCTCGATCGAGTCGAGCTCCCTGTTCAGGATCGCTCTTGAGAGAAGGTACATGTCGGTCTTCAGGCGCGGCAGGATCACTTCGGTCTCGGGATCGCCGAGCCTCACATTGATCTCAAGGACCCTGGGCACCTTCTCCCCATCCTCCTCGCAGATCATGAGGCCGAAGTAGATCATCCCCGAGTACTCAAACCCCGTGACCTCTTTGAACCTGGTTATGGTGGGGACGGCGATCGTCTCCATGATCCTCTCCGTCAGGTCCTCATCGAGCCAGGGGTGGGGCGAGTAGCCGCCCATGCCGCCGGTGTTGGGGTTGTTGTCGATGTTCGGGTTTCCTGAGAGCTTGTTGAAGAGGCGTATCGCCACCTCCTCATCGGGTGCGAAAGCCCGCTTGTAGTCCATCGCTGACTCAAGAGGAAGAACGGTCTGCCCATCGGTGACGGCGAAGAACATCAGCTCCCTGCCCACGAGCCTCTCCTCCACGTCCACCCTCTGGCCGGCATCGCCGAAGAGTTTCGGCTCGACCATGATCCTCTCGATGGCCGAGATCGCCTCTTCCTTGGAGCTGCAGACGATCGACCCCTTCCCTGCGGCCAGGCCGTCGGCTTTCACCACCAGGTTCTTTTCCGAGTTCTCCCGGTAGAAGCTGGAGGCGTACTCCTTCGCCTCCTCGGGGTCGCCGAAGTTTCTGTGACGGGGGATTGGAACTCCAATCTTCTCGAGAAAGTCCTTGGCATCGCACTTGCTACCCTCAAGGATCGTCGCCTCCCGTCGCGGACCCACGATGTCGAGCCCCTCCTCCAAAAAGACGTTCACCATCCCGTCGGATAGGTAACCCTCGGGCCCGACGAAGGTGAGGTCGATCCCCTCCTTTTTGGCGAAGGAGACCAGATCGGGTATCTCCTTGATGGGGCCCCCCTTCTTTAGGGCGATGCTGCACTTTTCGATCATTAAGCTACCCGCGTTTCCGGGGGCAACGTACACCTGCTCCACCAGAGGGCTCCTGGCGAAGGCGTGAGCTATGGCGTTTCCCCTGCCGCCAGCATCAACAACCAGAACCTTTGCACCAGACAT
>DUKF01000243.1 GCA_013329455.1 Methanotrichaceae archaeon
CATCGGGCTCGTGGCCACCGCAGAGGATCTTTGCCCCCCGCTTCCGGGCGTCGGCGATATGATCTTTCGTCTTCTGACGCTGATCCTCGCTGAACATGGGTCCCAGGTCGACTTTGGGATCGAGGCCGTTTCCGATTCTGAGCCCCTGAGTCCGTCTCACCAGCTCTGATGCGAACTCCTCGGCGACATTTTCGTGAACGTAGACCCTGTTAACGCTGATGCAGATCTGTCCCATGTTCGAGAAGGCTCGGTGGAGGCACGACTCCGCAGCCATCTCGATGGAAGCGTCCTCGCAGACGATGAATGGCGAGTGGCCCCCAAGCTCGAGAGAGAGCCGCTTGACGTGCCTGGAGGCTTTTTCCATAATCCACTTGCCGGTCTTCGTCTCTCCAGTGAAGGAGATCTTTCGGGAGATGGGGCTGTTCACAAGCTCTGCGCCGACCACCCCTCCCGGCCCGTGGACGAGGTTCAAGACGCCCGGAGGAAGGCCCGCTTCGTGAACCGCTCTGATAAATTCGGTGGCGGCCAGAGGCGCCTTGCTCGAGGGCTTGGCTACAATGGTGCAGCCAGCGGCGAGGGCCGGCGCCACCTTCCAGGCGAGAAGGTCCACAGGATAGTTCCAAGGAGAGATGACCGCAGCAACGCCGATCGGCTGCTTTATGACGAGGCTTCTGCTATTCGGGTTGGTGGAGGGCGCCAATTCGCCGAAGTTACGCTTTCCCTCTTCAGCGTAGTAATCGAGGGCTTCTGCCGAGGAGAGGACCTCTCTTCTCGCGTATTTGAGGGGTTTACCCTGCTCCTGGGTCAGGAGGCGAGCGATCACCTCGGCCCTCTCTCGGACGAGGTCTGCGCCCCGGTGGAGGAGCTCTCCCCTCTCCCGGGGATTGTTTTTGGCCCATTTCGGAAAGGCCTTCTTCGCAGCCTCGAGGGCAGAATTTGCGTCTTCGCGCCCGCCCAGAGAAAATTCTGCCACTGGCACCTGGTTTGCGGGGTTGAGGATTAAGGCCACCTTTCCGGTGGCCGACTCCATGGCCTTTCCGTCAATCAACATCTTGAAACGCTTCATGAGATCTCTCCTCGACTACTTCAATTTTGAAGCGCATAGATTTAGACGTTCCTGAAAATTAAAGTGCTAACCTCACTGCCTTTAAGTTAGCGCTTGTGAAAACCTTCTTAAACCTTCTCATCCCAAATAAAGGGTGTGGAGGGTCCTTTGTTTGGAGGAGGCTATAAGATCGATATCCGACCCGGAGCTGCTATCCCAGATCGAGAGGGTCGTCCCCTTTCATGGGTATTTGAGCACCGGGGTCTTCGTTGGGATACAGATCTTTAACATCGCCAGACGAACTCTGGGATTTCCCGAGGGCGAGAGACTTTTCGTAACCTGCGAGACTTTTAGCTGCATGCCCGACGCCTTTCAGGTCCTGGGCGGTTGCACCATCGGCAACGGGAGGCTCAGGATCGAGGATCGCGGCAAGATGGCAGCGACGATCTCCAGGCGGGCCTTGCAGGGCACGACCAGGGTCAAGGGGGTGAGGATAGTCCTCGACCCCGCCAAGACCGCCTCCTATCCGAGGCTTCATTCCTGGTACATGAACATCAAAAAGGTCCCCCACGAGAAGGCGATCTCGGACCTGATCCGGGCCGGAGATGGGATTTACACCTGCGAGATCGTGGATGTCGAGATGCCAGAAAAGTCGAAGAAGAGGATCGCTGTCTGCGGGGACTGCGGCGAGAGCTTCGTTCTTCTGGAAGATGAGCGGCTCTGCAGAAGTTGTGCTGAGAGATCGAGCTGAAAGATCAATTTGACGGGGATTGGATGAAAGAGGTATTGCTGGAGCTGAGGGAGGATAAGTCGCACATATATTTTCCCGAAAAGTGCATAGGGTGTGCGACCTGCGTTGCTGCCTGCCCCAAGGGAGAGCTTGTGATAGGCTCGGTAGGCGCTGTGGCAAGAGGGCTCATAGACAAGGACTTCATCGAAAAGCTGTCCGATGCATGTGTCTTCTGTGGAATGTGTGCAAAGGCCTGTCCCACCGGTGCCCTGGCGGTCAGAAAGGATGGAAAAGAGGGTGCAAAGGAGGAGGAAAACGAATCCTATCTAAACAAAGCGATTTCGCCCACGATCGTCGACGAGAGCTGCGTTCATTGCGGTCTTTGCGCTGAGGTCTGCCCACAGGGCTGCATAACCATCGAGGACCGAGAGCTCGCCCAGGATGGATCTCTAAGGATCGAGGGAAAGGCCGTCATCGACCAGGAGTGCTGCATTCACTGCGGCTGGTGTGAGGCGGTCTGCCCCGTCGAAGCGATCACCGTGAGCAAGCCCTTCTCTGGCACCTTCTTCCGGGACGAGAATGTCTGCATGGCCTGTAGGACCTGCATCGACGTCTGCCCATGCAACGCCCTCTTCAACAAGGACTGGGGACCTGGCGAGATCGTCGAGAAGGTGACCCACAGAATGGATGCCTGCATCTACTGCGGGGCCTGCTCTGTCGCCTGTCCTGTGGGGGCGATATCCGTCGAAAAGACGGCGATCCTCCCTGAGATGAAGAAGAAGGGGCTTGAGAAGAGGATTCTAGGAAAGACTCCAAGGCCAGCCCTGACCTCAATTTTAAGGACCGACAGGGATGCGTGCCTCGGCTGCGGAAACTGCGTGATAGTCTGTCCCGTGAACGCCCTATCCGACCCGTATCTCGCAGCAGGCCACCTCAACGAGCTGGACGATAAGCCCCTCCTTGAGGTAGTGAACGGAGCGATCGTGGTGGTGGACCAAGAGGTCTGCGGGTCCTGTGCCACCTGTTGCATGATCTGCCCGACTGAAGCGATATGGCTTGAGAGAAGGGAGGTAGTCTGATGCCGACTATGGTCGTCAAGAATGGGTCCGTCTTCGATCCCCTGAACGGGATTGACGGCGAAGTGATGGACATCTTCATAAAAGACGGAAAGGTCGTAAAGGACCTCTCCAACGCCGATCTGAAAAAGGCCGAGGTGATCGATGCCAGGGGCAAGACTGTGATGCCAGGGGGTGTCGACTCTCATGCCCACGTGGCTGGTGCGAAGGTTAACGCTGGAAGGCTGATGCGCCCCGAGGACCATTACGGCTCCGTCAGGCAGAAGACCGAGATCACCCACTCAGGCTCCGGCTACACAGTCCCCTCGGTCTACAAGCAGGGCTACGACTACTCGGCGATGGGCTACACTACCGTCTTTGAGGCGGCGATGCCACCTCTTGAGGCCCGGCACACTCACGAGGAGATGAGG
>DUKF01000185.1 GCA_013329455.1 Methanotrichaceae archaeon
CCCACCTCTTGCCGGAGTGCCATTTTCGCGCCTCTGGCGGTGGCGGAGCTTGGGCCGTCGGCCCCGATGACGACCTTCGCCTCAATAGTGCCGGAGCTTCGGCCTGAGAGCCGGAGGGCGTGGCCCACCAGATGCGCGCGGGTTTCGACCAGGACCTTGGCTCCGGCCCTAGCCGCCCTCCAAGCGAGGTCGCGATCAAAACCCCTCCGATCGACCACCCTTCCCAGAACCGGAAACTCCTTCGCCTTTCCTGAGGGAGCGTAGATCCTCTGGACACTGGTTCTGTGGAGGATGTGCCGCTTCGGTATCTCGGCCAGGATCTCGGGGATTTTTGCTCGGGGAAGAAGGTCACGCAGCTCCTGGACCTCGGGCAGAAAGCCACCGCACTGGACGGGAGATCCGATCTCCCTCTTCCTCTCGATCAGGACAACTTCGAAGCCCTTCTTCGCCGCGACCTCGGCGGCGGTGGATCCTGCGGGGCCTGCACCCACCACAGCGATCTCCACCTTGTCCTGATCGTCTTTCATTTCTCTACCTCTCGTTTTTCACCTGGAAGGCGTCGCCGAAAGGCCCAGTCCTAGGAGGGTCTCCTCGATCTCCCTGTAGGAGAGGTAGATCTCGTCCTTCTGCCTCTCGATCAGGTCTCTTCTCGGCTCGGCCGAGAGCCATATCTGGAGACGATCTGCGCGAACCATCTTCACCGAGGCGAGCATGTCGGCCTGGGTGAGCCTGTAGATCGTGTCTTTCCCAGTGAACTCAAACCAGGCGTTGTGCTTTGCCTCCAACCTCTCTAAAAACCCGTTCCATTCGAGTCTTTCGTCGATCTTGCCGCCGTCGGTCATCAGGGGCGCGATGTCGAGTCGTAGGTGGAGGTGGGCTCTATCGCCCGAAACCTTCTCCTCGATCTGGGCCACGACATTTCCGTATCCGGGATCGGTCCGGTCGGCCGTCAGGGCCCCGTCGCCGAAGAGCTCTCTTCCGATGTCAGCGAAGAAGGGTGCAAGCCTAGCGGGCTCGGGTTTAGCCGTTGCGAGGGATATCCCGACGAAGACGAGGGCGCTCAAGGATAGGCCTATCAGAACGCCGTGTTCTGCAAGAATCCCATAGCTTGCCAGCTTTGGGGCAGCGGTTTCGAGAGGCGCCTTAAGCCAGAACTTCTCGTAGGATATGAGGCCGATTTGGGTTCCGCCGCCGACGATCACCGCCGCGAGAGCGCCCCATCGAGTCGCCCGTTTCCAGAAGAGGCCGCCCATGATCGGGAAAAAGTATGACGTCGTCCCGATCACCGTCGCGATGATCACGGCCTCAACGATGCTATCGACCTTCAGGGCTATTGCTGCGGAGATCGCGATCATGACTATGACGAGGACCCTGTTTATGACGAGCATCTCCTTCATGCTCGCCTGGGGCCTGATGTGCCTTTGGACGATGTCCCTCGATATGCATGAGGCACCGGAGGTCGCAAAGGTGTCGGCGCAAGACATGGAGGCCGCTGCAAACCCTATCGCGACGAGAGCGACCAGGGCCCCGGGCAGGTTCTCCTGGATGAACGCGAGGTACAGCATCTCGGCCTCGATCTCGCCACCGGGCAGCGGGTAGATTGCGCGAAGGGCTACGGCGGTGACAAAGCAGGCCAGGTAAACGACTCCGAGGAGCACGGCGCCCAGGATGAGGCCGCGCTTTGCTGACCTTTCATCGCGAGCCGCCCAGATCTTTTGCCAGGGGTCCTGCTCTGCGACCCAGCCGGGCAGCAGGGCGAGCTGGAGGACGAGGGCTCCCGTGACGCCTCCAAGGATGAAAAGGTTCCACCAGTCGGGACCGAGGGAGACCGAGGCCGCGGTGATGGACGTCCCACTTTGCAGGGAGACCCTCGTCGCGAGGAAGGCGACGGCCACCGCCACTCCTGCCAGGAACGTGAACTGGATCGCGTCGGTCCAGATGACGGCCTTGAACCCACCGAGGCTGACGTAGATCGAGACTGCGACTGCCATTATCAAAACCGCGTAAATGGGAGGAACCCCGAAGAAAGCTTCCAGGACCAGCTTGAACCCGATGAAGTCGGTCACCGCGAATAGGATCATGGTGATGGCGATGGCCAGAGCCACAGGCGCCCTGACGTTAGGATGGTACCTGATCTCGAGAAGCTCCGGCTGGGTCATGGACGGGATGTTCTTGATCCTCTTTGCTATGACGGCGATGATCAATAGGCCCGCGACGTTCGGAAAGACCCAGACCCAGACTGACCCGACGCCGATGAAGAGGAATAGGCCCGTCGCGAGCAATAGAGCGCTCGTCGTGAGCCACGAGGCCGCGGCCGAAAGGCCGATGTTTGCAGTCCCGATCTCTCGGCCCGCCAACCAGAAGTCGGTCACAGATCTTTGCCCTCGGGCCGATCTGAGCCCGATTCCGATGAGCACCGCGATGTACAGGCCCAAAAGCAAGAGGAAGAGATGATAGGAATCCATTCGGTCACCTCTGATTCAGAGGGATCGCGAATATTTAAGGGATGAGATCCGCGATTTTTCGAGCCGGAAAGGGACCGTTGTCACTTCCGGCGGCTTACTTATTTGTGCGGCCACTTTTCGTCCCCAAATAAAGTGAAGGGACGCCACCTCTCCTCTGGACCGTGGGAGACTTAAGGAGATGGCGCCTTCGGCCGTTATGAGGTTGTTCTCATGAGAAGCGATATCACCAAGGTCGGATCCGAGAGGGCGCCCCATCGGGCCCTCCTCAAGGCCACCGGCCTCATCGAGGAGGAGATCGGCCGTCCATTCGTGGGGGTCGTCAACTCCTGGAACGAGTTCATACCGGGCCACATCCACCTGGACAAGATCGCCCAGGCCGTCAAGGCTGGGATCAGGATGGCGGGCGGCGTACCCTTCGAGTTTCACACCATAGGCCTCTGCGACGGGATCGCGATGGGCCACAAGGGGATGAGGTACTCCCTTCCCAGCAGGGAGATCATCGAGGACACCATCGAAGTGATGATGGAGGCCCATCAGCTCGACGGGATGGTCCTGATATCTTCTTGTGACAAGATTGTGCCAGGCCATCTGATGGCGGCGGGAAGGCTGGACGTTCCGGCGATAGCAGTCACCGGCGGTCCCATGTATCCGGGCTTCGCCTGCGACAAGGAGCTTGACCTGATCGACGTCTTTGAAGGATGGCAGAAGGGTGGCGAGGTTCTGGAGGTCCTAGAGAACCTGGCCTGTCCGGGCGCGGGCTCCTGCGCTGGCCTCTTTACGGCAAACACCATGGCCTGCCTCACAGAGACGATGGGGATGAGCCTACCCGGCTGCGCGACCGCCCACGCCGCGGACGCGAAAAAGATGAGGATCGCAAAGAAGTCCGGGTTGAAGATAGTCGAGCTGATCGAGAAGGGGATCTCTGCAAGACAGATCGTGACCCCAAAGTCGCTGGAGAACGCCATCAGAATGGACATGGCCATTGGCGGGAGCACCAACACCACCCTTCACATACCTGCGGTGGCTTCTGAGTTCGAGATCGACCTGGATCTGGAGAATTTCGACGAATTGAGCAGGGATACGCCCCACCTCGTCAACCTCCGGCCCGGTGGCCCCTACCACATCCTCGACCTCGAAAGGGCCGGGGGAATTCCTGCCGTGATGAAGCGGCTCGAGTCGAAGCTGAACCTTGACGCCCTGACGGTCACGGGCAGAACCCTCGGCGAGGAGATCGCAAAGTTCAGGCCGGCAAACCCCGAGACCTACGCGAAGGTTGTGGCAACTCTCGATGCGCCGTTCCATCCCGAGGGCGGGATCGCGATCCTGAAGGGAA
This sequence comes from Methanotrichaceae archaeon, assembly GCA_013329455.1. Lineage (GTDB taxonomy): Archaea > Halobacteriota > Methanosarcinia > Methanotrichales > Methanotrichaceae > Methanocrinis > Methanocrinis sp9297u. Next base: position 3,799 of record DUKF01000185.1, read on the forward strand.
CCCTCTCTCCAGAGGGGTCGGTCGTCAAGCAGACGGCGGTATCTGAGGAGATGAGAAAGCACACGGGCTCAGCCAAGGTCTACAACTCCGAGGAGGAGGCTCTGGCGGGAATCGTCGGCGGCGAGGTCGTCGCAGGAAACGTTGTAATCATAAGGTACGAGGGTCCCAAGGGCGGTCCCGGCATGAGGGAGACCCTCTCCCCCACATCGGCTATCGTTGGAGCTGGCCTTGGAAACTCCGTCGCCCTGATCACCGACGGCAGGTTCTCAGGAGGCACGAGAGGACCCTGCATAGGCCACGTATGTCCCGAGGCCGCGGTGGGCGGGCCCATCGCTCTCGTGGAAGATGGTGATGAGATCAGCATAAACATCGACGCGCGAAAGATCGACCTTCTGGTGGACCCAGCAACGCTTGAGAAACGCAAAGCAGCCTGGAAGGCGCCCGAGCCGAAGGTCACCAAGGGAATGCTGGCCAGGTACAGCAGGTCTGTCACCTCTGCGAGCAAGGGCGGCGTTCTCAGGTAGGCTGAGATGGCTCAAAAGGGGATCAGGTGTTTTGTCGCCGTCGATCTTCCCGATTCGATGCGCGATCAGATCGTGGCGGTTCAAAGGGAGATCGACCTGCC
>DUKF01000039.1 GCA_013329455.1 Methanotrichaceae archaeon
GGGCCAAATCATCGAGCCCCAATCTTGCATCCTCTATCTCCTGTTCGAACGCAGACCTGAAGTCGGGAAATTCCGTATTGGAGAAGGGATTCCATCCCGGATTTCTTTCGTCCACGATCCAGGGACCGCCCATCCCCTTCTCAAATCGCTCCAGTGCCCTCTCCTCTCCAAAGTCGTATTCAACCTGACCATTGGCCAGGGCGACCATGGGAAAGATAAACAGCACAACACCTATCAGCGCCAAACTCGCCTTCATCTTCAGCTCACCTCAAATTCTGATTCGTTCGTCACTGTGGTACTCGGCCCAACTCTTCGATCCGGAGATATGCGATCAAAAGCACGATTTCCAATCTCGGCATCGCTCTTCGGCCCGTACATTTCAGACGATCGAGTCGGCTCATTAAACTCGACTCTCAGCTCAGGCCCTCCTCGGCCGGGTTCCCACTCCAGGCGGTGATATCTAACAAAATTATTTAAGGGTTCTGGCCAAGAAGTCGAGTTCCAGCATTTTTTCCATAATCTTTCCGGCAGAAGATCAGTCCCACCGTCCACGAAGGCTGAGTCGGATTTTCAGAAAAAAGGCGAAACCGTGCGGAGGATAAGTGAGCGAGATAGACGAAGTAGACGAAATGGACGAATTAGGCTAATAGGCGAATGAGAGAGAAGCTTAGGAGAATTCAGATGGTGATAAATTGTATGATAAAAAACGAGAGGTTCAGCGACCCCAGAAGGTGTCTTTGCTCCTCTTGATATCCAAAAACTGATCCAGAGCCTCGAGATCGTCCTCGGAGAACCTCTGCTTCAGCTCGGCCTCGATGATCTTTACGTGCCTTTCTGGGATGTTGACGTAAAGGAGGTCACCCTCGTGGATCTGTCGGCCGACGGTGGGACCGTCGATGGATACCGCAACCTCTTTTCCGACTTTGGCACTGCCGACGTTCTCCCCGTTCATCTGAACTCCTTTCACCGTCCCGATCACTGCACCGTCCTCTCTCATGAGGGTGACGTTGTTTGTGATCTGGCCGCCTACCACCTGGACGCCCACCACCGCGGGCTTGCTCTGTCTGAAGACGTAATCCGGAATTATCCGGATCGTCCCGGGCCTGATGACCGCCTGAAGCCTCTCCTGCTCCATCCTCATCTTCTGGTCGCTCACCCAGTCGTCATAGTTCTCGATCAGGTTGTAGATCACTTCGCTTAAAAAGATCGGAACGTCGTTCTTTTGGACCGCGGCCAAAGCATCGGGCAGGATCTTGACGTTGAAACCCAGAACCGCCGAGTAGAGGGGGTTCTGGATCGCAGCAGCCCTTATCACGTCCCTTCTGGTTATGGGGCCGACGTCGGCTGCGTGAATCGGTATCTCCTTTGATTCCAGCTCGCCCACCAGGGCTTCAAGAGAGCCGATGGTGTCGGTCTTGATGATGACGCCCACATTCTCGGTATCTATCCTAGCCGTCTCGAGCTCCGACTTGATCTCCTCGGCCACGAGCTCGATGTCTTCTCCCTCGCTTACCACCCTTACGGTGGAGCCTGCAAGGGCATTTTCGATCTTTGGCGCGGATACCTTGACGCCGCTGGCTGCGACCACGTGCTTTACGGGAAGAAACCGCTCTTCGCTTCTGATCTCCGAAAGGGGCCTTGGCTTTAGAAGGGCCCTGATCTTGGTGACTATCGGATCCTTCAAGGTTCCAACGACGATGGTATCGCCAGCCCTGAACTCGCCGTCGTAGAGTATGACGTCAAGGGTGGTGCCCAGACCCCGTTCCTCCTTGACCTCGAGAATGGTTCCGACGCCAGGGCCGCTGGCCCTAACCTGCAAATTATCCATCAAAAACTTCTGGGCTAGCCCCAATAGGACCATCAAAAGATCTGCGACACCCTCCCCGGTGACGGAACTTATCGGCACAACGCCAACGTTTTTGGTGAAGTCGCCGATCCGATCGTAGCGGTCTGAGTTGAAGCCGTACTTGTAGAGCTCCCCTATGAGCTCGTAGATGCGGTTGTCGAGATCTCCGCGGACCCTCTCGCTCTGGGTTACCAGGGTTTGGGCAAGAGGTGCCCCTTCCATCGGCAGCCATCCCGATATCCTGTCTATCTTGTTGGCCGCGACCACAAATGGGGTGCGGTAGCGTTTCAGGATGTTTATCGACTCTATAGTCTGGGGCTGGAACCCCTCGTTCACGTCCACAATTAGGATGGCCAGATCTGCGAGAGATCCGCCCCTGCTCCTGAGGGACGTGAAGGAATGGTGGCCCGGAGTGTCGATGAAGAGCAGGCCCGGTATCTGGAAGTCGCCTCTATATATCGGTCCACAGACTTCTTTGACGACGTTCAGGGGGATCTCGGTGGCTCCGATGTGCTGGGTTATAGCTCCCGCCTCGCCGTCGGCGATGGTGGTGCCTCTTATCTTGTCGAGAAGGGTGGTCTTGCCGTGGTCCACGTGGCCCATCACGCAGACGATGGGAGTTCTCAGGTTGGACTCGGACTGGGCCTTGCCCTTCTTCGCCTTCCTCGATTTCTGCTTCATGCTGGATCACATCCGGACCCCGTCAGTTCCGAAGGCGGCAACGAGGGCCGCCCTCCATGCAGATCTCGGATCTGCGTGACGTAAATCGCCTTTTGCCGACTCACTCGTAGAGCCAGGCCTCATCTATCCTGGTGTAGCCGATCAGCTCGGACTCATTGAAGTGGAGCGCGATCTCTCTGGCCGCCGACTCGGGCGAGTCGGAGCCGTGAATCACGTTCCGTCCCATGTCCAGCCCAAAGTCTCCCCGGACGGTGCCGGGCTGGGCTGCTGTGGGATTGGTGGCCCCGTTCATCTTCCTGACCTCGGTGATGGCGTCTTTTCCCTCCACCACCATCGGAACCGCGGGGCCAGAGGTGATGAAGTCGACGAGGTCCTTGAAGAAGGGCTTCTTCACGTGCTCGACGTAATGCTCTTTAGCGACATCCAGGGGAATGGTCCTCATCTTCATGGCCACGATCTTG
>DUKF01000263.1 GCA_013329455.1 Methanotrichaceae archaeon
CGTCCTCGGCTTCATCTGGACCAAGCCCCGAGAGATTAGCGGCGACGGAGTACTGCCGTCCTGGCCATCGAGGCTGAAGATGGATGAGATTCTCATGGGCTCCGCAGATTCGCCTGAGGATTACGTCTCCACCATCAAGGAGTTCCACCCCGAAGATACAGACGAGCTGCAAGCGCTTCAGAATCAATTCAGGTTGGTGGCAAATTCGCCTCCATCCGCCTCAAATTTTCTCCGGGTTTTCTCCTGAACTCGAAGGAATGGCGGCAGCTTTTGCCTCGTTTTGACGTTTCCGGAGAGTCGACCAAAAGTATAAATATCGCCACTCCATGACTATCCCCGATCTGGGGTATAGTATGAAGTGGCAAGGAATTTCAAAGAGGAAGTTTACCGGCGGAAGGCTGATCTCAAACCGGGGAAAGCGCAAGTGCGAGCTGGGCAGAGAGGCCGGTGAGCCGAACGTAGACGTCACCAGAAAGAAGCAGATACAGACCAGGGGCGGCAACTCCAAGATCAGGCTCCTCAGGTGCGACATAGCCTGCGTCGCCGATCCCAAGACCGGAACGTCGAAAACTGCAAAGATCGAGACCGTGAAGGACAACAGCGCCAACCTGAACTACATCAGGAGAAACATAATCACCGAGGGCGCCATCATCAAGACCGAGCTGGGAGATGCTCGAGTCACCAGCAGGCCAGGGCAGGACGGGGTCGTGAACGCGATCCTCGTTGCTGAGTGATCCGAACTCATCCATCCGTCCAACCTCTTTTAATGTACCTGATATTCAGGTGTGCCGGGTGCGGACGCCACCTCTACGCAGAGGAGGGCGCCGCCACCAGGACCTGTCCCTGCGGGAAACGTACTATCATTAAAAAAGTCAAAGTCGTCTCCAGGGCAGAGGATGAAAGAGAAGCCGGTGAGAGGGTTAGGGCTCTCCAGATGGGGGGGCGCGACATGAAAGGCTTTTCGCCAGCTGGCTGATCCGTCTTCTCGATGGTGAATCTATTCAATTTCCGCGCAGGGCAGATTGCTGGCGTGCGGCCGTCTCTGCGGAAGTTTCCCTGTGCCGCGGTCCTCCCTATCCGGCGTTTTTCAATAAGTTTATAAACCTCAGGTGCGACGACCCATGTGGGGTTATAGATTGCAGAAAAGGCACTTTAATGTAATAACCATATTGGCGATAGCCGTCGCCGTGATGGTCTTTGGACCCGTGGCTGCAGGAACAGTCTGGAGCCCGGGCATATACGGCATTGGATATGGTTCCGTCTCGTGGCCTTCACAGGACGTCAGCACGACCAAGGAAGTTGTACAGCTGGGCGGCTCTGCCAGCCAGGCGAGCCCGCAGAAAATTACCGTAGCAGCTGTGCAGCTCGGAAGCTACAGCAACCTGGTGAGCTCGCAAATACCCGCCTCGGGATCCGTACAGCTGAGCGGCTACTACGAAAACATGGGAAATTATAAAAATATACTCTTCCGGCCCATCCTCGGCGGCAACTTTGGCAGCGCTGGGGGCGCTGGCGGCTGCTGTGGCGGCTGATCGCTCGCGAGAGCGACCAATCCCATATTTTTTTCTCCGTTTCGATGTCAAAACTAACCACCGTGATTGGTCTCCCGAACATAATGGTTTTTTGAGTCCAGACACCCAGTTCGTCAAGACCCCCGTATCCCTAATCTCCGACCTACCAATCCTCCCACCATCGGCTTGAAGGGAACCCCAAGTGGCGGTTTTCAATAAGTTTATATGCTGTGAGATAATGACCCAACTGGGTGATAGGTTGCTAAAATGCAATGTAACATGAGAACTATAATAGTTATGACAACTGTCATAATGGTTCTTGGACCTCTGGCCACTGGAACTATGTGGTGCCCTGATTTGCATAGCTTTGGCTCCGGTGCAGTTTGGCTGAAGTCAAGCGATGATGGTGTTGCCAACTTGCAGGGAGAACATGCCAACGTCTTGCATTTAAGCGGCTATAGCGGCAACGAAAGCTGCTACGAAAACGTGTTCATCGGTGATAAGTTATTCGCAATCTTTGGTGGCGGTACAAGCACCGGCGTAAGCGCAGATAGTTTGCCTTAGCCGATCAAGAAAGATCCTCGTCGGATTTTCGAATTTGTTTAACGTTTAACGGTTGTTAGGCAGAGCCCTCAGATCAAAGCACCTCCTGTGAGAGAGGAGACGCGCCATCCCGGAGTTCTGCCCAAAAACAGATTTTTACGGGCTCGTTCTCTGCGGTGGACCAGAACCCGATTCAGACACCCTCACATCCACTCGTAGTGGGCAAGGACCTCGGGCTTGAAGTCGTAGAGGAGGCTGTTTTCGACATATCCGAAGAAGAGGCAGCCTGCACACTCCCGGACGATCTCCTCGCGCCTCTTTTTCGAGGACGCCCAGACCTTGGCGAGCCCCTCGGAGACGTGGCCGAGCGGCTCTTTATGGACCCTGCAGCTCATAATCGACCCGTCAGAGGCAACGTGAAGGACGATCTCTGGAGCATGGCACCTGAAATCTGGCTTCTGGTCTCGGACCATCTTGAGGTAGGTGATGGAGTTGATGATCGGACGACCCTCTTTCTTCATCTCGATCAACCGGTCGATGGACCGCCTAAACGCGGGAAGGTCCGAGTCCCCGATCCCCATATCATCCCAGACGCTGCCTTCAACCTCGGAGGTCTCGTGGAGCGGCTCAAAGGAGACGAGGGCTCCGAGGTCCTCAGCGAGACCGACGAGGTCTTCAAGCTCGCGGAGGTTCTTTTTGCTGATCACGCAGTTCATCAGCACCTGGTGGCCCGCCTCCTGAGCTGCCCTGATCCCCTCGAGGACCGGCTCGATTGAAGCGCCCCGGATCTCCTGGTAGGTCTCGATCCCGTCCACCGAGACGGAGAGGTAGTCGAGATCTCCGAGCTCGTGGGCCCTCTTGGAAAGGAGTTTGCCGTTGGTTATGAGAGATGTCGCGATCCCCAGGGACTTGGCATGGCGGAGGATCGCGGGAAGGTCGGACCTTAAGAGGGGTTCCGCGGTCCAGGCGTTGTAGACGCCGATCCCGAAGGAGCTTGCGTCCTCCAGCATGGCGAATATCGCCTCGGTTGTCATCTCTTCGCCGGGACGTCGCCAATACTCGCAGAAGGGGCACCTGAGGTTGCAGCGAGCGTTGATCCCGTGGGAGAGGACAAAGGGCCTCTTTCTGATCCTCATCTGCACGAGGGCCTTGAGGGCGATTTTGGGGTTGAAGGTGGCCATATCTACCGAAATACCTCTTCAGAGGCTCACTTCAATAGCCTTGGGGGGACGATCTGCCCCTCTAAAAAGACGCTTCTGTCCTCGCCCTGGCGGATCAGCTCTGCCTTGCCACCGTTCACCAGGACCTCGGGGCACCTAGGCTGGCCGTTGTAGACCGACGCCATGGAAAAACCGTAAGCTCCAGCGTCCAGCATCGCGACGATGTCGCCCCTCTCGATCTCGGGGAGGTTTCGGTCCCTTGCGAGGATGTCGCCGCTCTCGCAGATCGGGCCGACGACGGTATACTTCTCCTCGGGCTTTCGGTCGGCCTTGTTGGCGACGACGGCGTGGTGGTAGGCGTCGTAGAGCATCGGTCGAGCCAGGAGGTTGAAGCCGGCGTCGACTCCGACGAAGTTGACGTGAGCTTTCTTGACAACGTTCACCCTGGTGAGAAAGACGGTGGTGTCGGCGGCGATGCTACGGCCCGGCTCAAGGATCATCCTAGGCGATATCCCAAGCTCATTGCACCTGTCCTTGAAGACCGGCAAAATTCCGGCGGCTAGGTCCGCCGGGGTCGGGGCCCGCATCTCGGGAGCGTAGGCGATCCCAAGGCCACCGCCGAAGTCCATCATCTCGATCTCGCCTCCGATCTCGACGATCTGGCTTGCGAGGTCCATCATCTTGGCCATCGCTTCGACGAAGGGGGACGTGTCCAGGATCTGGGACCCGATGTGGCAGTGAAGGCCAACGGGTCTCATACCGTCGAGGTTCATGGCGGTCTTGTAGACGTCGACGATCTCCTGCCAGGGTATCCCG
>DUKF01000238.1:0-2886 GCA_013329455.1 Methanotrichaceae archaeon
GGGCTTCTCCGGCGGCGAGGTGAAAAGGTCCGAGATGGTCCAGCTCCTCGCCCAGGAGCCGGACTTCGTGATGCTCGACGAGCCCGACTCCGGGGTGGACCTGGAGAACATCAAGGTCATAGGGCGGGCGATAAACATCCTCAACCAGAAGGACCTCAAGCCGAGCGCTAGGACGAAGTCCGGGGTGATCATCACCCACTTCGGCCACATCCTGGACTACATGTCGACGGACAAGGCCCATGTGATGATCGAGGGGACGATCGTCTGCTCGGGAAGCCCGATGGAAATCCTGGAACAGATTAAGGTCAACGGATACGAGGGGTGTGCTGAATGTCTATGTCCCGTCTAGAGGAGAAGGCGAAGAAGGCGCTGGATAAGAAAGCCGCGCTGGGGACGGATATCGATATCGAGAGCTATGAGTCAGAGTCCGAGGATTTTGGCGAGATCGAAGCCCTGGAGATGCTGCCCGATGACGTCCAGACCGCAGCCCTCAACGCCGGAGTGAGCCTCTCGGGCGAGTCGGCAGGCGACTACTTCCAGGTGGATCAGTCACCGGTTCACAAGGAATCCGCCATGGAGGGTATCGAGGTGATGGACATCGGCGCTGCCCTCAAAGAGCACAGCTACCTCGAGGACTACTTCTGGAAGCTCGTCCCGATCGATGCCGACAAGTATACCGCCGACGTCGGGACACACCCGCAAGCAGGCTACTTCATCCGCGCAAAGCCAGGGACGAAAACGGTCTTTCCTCTAAAGACATGCCTATACATGGGCGGTCACAACAAGCGCCAGAGGGTCCACAACGTCGTCATCGCCGAGGAAGGGTCTGACCTTCACATAATCACCGGGTGCACCACTCCGTCCCATGCGGGCCGAGGCCTCCACCTCGGCGTCTCTGAGATCTACGTCAAGAAAGGGGCTCACGTCACCTTCACCATGGTCCACAACTGGGGCGAGGAGGTGGAGGTGAGGCCGAGGGGCGCGAGCCGCGTCGACGCGGGTGGATCGATCTCCGAGAACTACATCACCCTCACACCCGTCAAAAGCCTCCAGGCCTTCCCTACCGCCAATCTCGTCGGCGAGGGGGCCGTCGCCACCTTCAACACGATCATGTACGCTCGCAGGGGCAACATCGACATCGGCAACCAGACGATCCTAGCAGCGCCCCACACCAGCGCCGAATCGATATCAAGAGTCGTCTCCACCGGCGGCGAGATAATAAACCGAGGCCGTATGGTGGGAAAAGTTCCCGACATCAGAGCTCACGTGGAGTGCGTAGGATTGATCCTCACCAAGAAGGGGAGGATCTACTCGATCCCGGAGCTTGACGGCTGGTGTGGCGGACTCGACATGTCTCACGAGGCGGCCGTCGGCAAGATCTCTCAAGCGGAGCTGGAGTACCTCATGGCAAGGGGCCTATCCACCGACGAGGCCACAAGCGTCATTGTGAGAGGCTTCCTCGACGTCGAGATAAAGGGCCTCCCACCGGCTCTCAAAGAGGAGATCAAGAATATCACGAAGCTCGAGGAGATCCACGGAAGCTCTTGAGGCAGAGCCTCACCTCAAGAGCACTTCACATCAGAGAGACGAACTCGGAGGCGATCTCCTCGGCGAGGTCGTCCCTATTTTTTTCGGTGACGGTTATAAGCCGAAACTCTTCTCTGATCTTTTTCGCCAGGGGATGCTGGGACTTCGCCTGGACCACGACGAGCATCGATTTTTCAGATCGGAGGGCCGTTTCCACAGCCGTTACGAACCTCTCGGAGAATAGCTCCATCGGCCCGACCTCGTCGATCACCACGATGTCCGCCTCCCGGGCCGCTCTCTCGACCGCCCTGGCCCCGATCTCCTCCAGGTCCCGGAGGTTGACCCTGTACTTTCCGTGCCTCGGCCCTTCGCCCTCGATGGAGGCGAGGGTCCCGATATCCCCGGTCGCAAGGTCCAGAAGCTCAAAGCCGACCCTCTTTCCCTCACGTCGGACCTCCCGGGCCAAGACGCCGCCCGCCTGGCAGTTTAGCCGGTCGAGAACTTCTCTTGCCAGGGTCGACTTTCCCACGCCAGGCGCCCCGGTTATGGCCAACTTGGATGTCATGCTTAATCGGCACCTCTATTCGATAGCCACGGGCTCTTCGCATATTGAGCCCGTTGCGGTTCCTACGTACCTGAACCCCCAGTCCGGTGGCTGCCATCCTGGTGCAGGCCTTTCGCCTTCGAATTCGCCCACGGTGATCATGGCTGTGGCATAAACCGGTGAGGAGGAAGCGCCATCCACCGATCTTGGGTCGACCTTGACCTGATTCTCGAATTGGCCGCTCCATAGAGCTTCAACCCTGTAATCGATGGTCCTCTTTTCCATGGGACCCAGATCGATCAGGTTCCATGTGACGACATCGCCTTCATACGAGGCGAAGGGAACTGGAGAGTCCAGCAGGACCATGCCTTCAGGCAGAGAATCGGTCACTGTGGCGACTCTAGAAAAGTCAGCCGAGTTTTCGATCTCGATCCTGAAAAGGATGACGTTGGAGCTCGTCTCGTCCAGCCGGGCGGTCTTTGAAACGGAAATGTTATCGTTGGGACAGCACTTCAGCCAATCGATCTCAAGAGCCGTGAAGTTGGCGGCACAGATCTGTTCATCATCGTAAACGCCACAGGCCTCAACTCTGTTCACAAGCTCATCGCCCCGGTATTCAGTCACATCGAGGTTGAGGACGATGGTCGATCGATCGCCAATGGCAAGATGAGTTAAAACCCAAGCTGCTCTGGAGGAGGTCTGATCCGAAGGCCTCGCCGATGTGTTGATGAACTTCGCCCGTGGCGGGAAGAAATCGGTCACATAAATCGGCCCCAGGGTCCGGTTGCCATCGTTTTCTACAATGATGGTATAGG
>DUKF01000238.1:2898-3195 GCA_013329455.1 Methanotrichaceae archaeon
GTCTCCTCGTGGAACGATCCCTCTTTGATCACGTTCAGATGAGGCCGGTTGTACTTCGCTACCCCCTGGAAGAAGGTCTTCCTCCGGACCGAATACTCACCCTCGTACTGTTCGTCAGAATCGACCATTTCTTCGAGGACGGCCCTGTATCTGGCCTTTCCTGAGAAGCTGGACTCTGTCTCCATCTCGTTGAGACCTCTGGCCACCGTCTCCTTGTCGAGGTAATCGGCGCTGGTATACTCCTCGCCGATGAAGCTAGTTCCCGGATTGCGCGACCACATCCCTTCCTTCCACTTC
>DUKF01000180.1 GCA_013329455.1 Methanotrichaceae archaeon
CGTCGGGCATCGGCGATGCCGAGATGAACTCCACCGGTTTGTTGAAGACGTCCTTGACGGTGACGTTCTCAAGCACCCCCTCGCCCGATTTGATCTGGATGAGGTAAGTGATCTCGTCACAGCGCTTTACGGTCTTTTGGAGGGCGATCTTTCGAACGTCGAAGATGAAATCGGTGTCGACAGTCCAGTTATCCTCCTTGTTGATGTCCAGCCCTTCGCATGGCCCTACTGCGGTGACTTCAACAATATTTTCGATCGTTTTACCTATACCTACGTCATCCAGTCCTACGTCATCCAGTTTGACGGTGTAGTCGGTATAGAGATCTCTGGTCTCCCCCGGCGTCAAACAATCTATAGTGGGGAACGGTGTGAATTCCGTGACATAGATCCCGGATCCGCTGGTGAGGGTGTCGGTGACGTTGATTTTGGTGATATTCATGTTGCCCGTGTTAGTGATTTTGATGGTGTAATTTATCGTTTCCCCAACGTTTGCAGATGATTTATCGGCGGTCTTGGTGACTGTGTAGTTCCCATCGACGATGGCGGAGATCAACCACGTATCCTCATCGCTGACCTCCTCTCCGCAGCCAGTTCCGTTCACCACCACGGTATTCACGATACCCGAACACATATCGTCCTCGGTTTCGACGACGTAGTAGCGAGTCAGGTTCTCGGACTCGCCGGGCTCGAGGGGGTCTGGCAGAGTTAGGTCGAGGCCGAGCTTCGAGTCGTTTATCTTGACTGGATCGAGGGTCACCTCTCCCACGTTGGTGACGTTGATCCAGTAGGTAATATTCGTGCCGAGGCTCGGGATCGGGTTATCCATACTGTAGTTCGCTCTCTTGGTAACGTTGATGGCAGGCTCTTTTTTAGTGTTGGTGAAGGTGCAGATAGAGACCTCGCCCGGATCCAAGGTTATATTGACGCTCTTGTCGCCTGCCGTGTATTCGTCATGGAAGATCGAGCCGTTGCCGAACTCAACCGACGCGTTGCCGGTACATGTGATGTTGGTGAGGTTCCAGCAGTAAAGAGTCGCCTCGTTGATAATGTAGGTCCCCGGCAGCAAGGTATTGTTAGTCCAGTTATTCCCCGAGTTCGTGCCGTCGTCTTTCAATCCAAATTGTTCGATGAAGGTGCCACCAAGGATATCTACCCCATCGATGACGAAATCAAATTCTTGGGCGGGGTCGTTTGGATCTGCGTCCTTGATCACAGTGATGTTGGCCAGGGGGCAGACGGTGACGGTAATGTTGTCCATCGCTATGCATGACGCTAACATCTGACCATAGGTTTCATTGTTATATACAGTTACAGCTAATTTGAAGTCTTTTTCGGCAGTAGCAGGTGGTGCGATCCAGTTGATGCTACAGGTGTTGTCGATGCCACCTTCAAAGGTGTCATCTATCGGTACCCATTTGTTTAATGTCTCGCTCCACTCATAAGTTACCCATTTGTACTCCCAACCTGGATCACAAGGTGTGCTGCTGAACTGGTACGTCTGGCCAGTGTAATGGCATACCTGCTCCTCGTTCTGGGCCATCGCTCCGGAACATACAAAGAGAAGAGCCAGCAGCGCCGATATCAAGACGGCGGATATGCTCATCCGGCGCCATCCATTCCATTGAGGAGGCCTTCGAGATCCCAAGCGGACCATCCAACCAGAATTTTTTATGCTCATTTGAATATCCCTCCTGGTCCCTCTACGGCTCTACGAGCCTGATTTCGGCGTCGGGCTGTTCAACGATGTTCACCGTCATAGTGTCGATATCATTATCTGGACAGGCTCCTGTTGCTGTGAAGAACAGTATGCAGCTAATCTCTCCAGTTGGTGGTGTGGTGTATGTCGCATTGAGAATGTTTGTTCCAGACGGCACTAGGACGCCTTGGCATGAGCCGTCTTTACTCCATCCTACTGTATTATAACAAGAGGCATTACCTTCCAGAATTACGCTATCTCCGGCACAGACTATTTGGTCTTCCCCTGCGTCTGCCGTCTGACATTTCGAGTCAGTAAAGGTTACGGTAACCCGCTCACCGGACCCCAAAGTTATGCTCCTCCCGTTTGTAGTTGGGCTGCAAGTCGGAGGAGTAGCGAGGTTGGTGGCGCAAGAAATGCTGGTAAGCCCCCAGCCGACCGGGATAATCTCGGTCACGGTATAGGTTGATCCTGCTACTAGGGGGGCGAAAGTGTAATTTCCTCCCTCGCAGTCAAAGGTATTACCATTGTTATAGCCAACGGGACCGGTTATGTCGAACTGGAACTCGGTTTCATCGCAGCTGCAGTTATTGTAAGGGGTAACAACCACTTTTTCGACCCTTATCCCTGGGATTATTACCTCCATCGGATCGGAACGTTTGCACTTGGACGATAAGTAAAAATCACTGCAATATGAACCTGGACTTTGGTACACGCAATTGGAGTTTTTACCCCAACCAGTATATATATTTTCGACGTACAAATTGCTTCCACAAGGCCATTGAAGAGTATCTACGAATATTTCGTATAGATCATTTGTATTTTTTAAAAAATTGCCGAGTTTAACATATTCATCATCTTTGATCTGTTCTTCATCGGTATAAGCATCGTATACTACATATACGCAATATGCATTCTCGGCATTGAAATCCACGATCGCGTATAGATCGGCACTAACATAACCATCAATGCAATCTCCCGATACGTATAGGACAAAACCTTGTATGTCAACATCGTTTGATGTGCAATCGCTAGGGTCGGTATAGCAAACGGGATAAGTTCCCGCCGATGCTGACATCGATACCAGAAGGGCTGCCAGAGCTGACACGAGAAACATATAACGTTTGCTCATTGAGCCATTCACGAATGAAGAATGGAATATCATCTAGATCACCGCTACAACTGATATGACGTTATACTTCGATTCGCCATCTTCGCGAAAGCTTTCAATACCGAACTCGAAGGACCCAGCGCAGATTCGGGACAAACTTGCGATCTCTCGTAGCCGGCCTCCGGCCTCAGACGATCTAGGGCACTTTATGACCTGCCTATTCCCACCCTCAGATCTCTCATGATTAACTCCGACCGCCAGCTTTCGCCCTGATGGACCGGTTCACCCGGCACTAAGCTCTCCTATACCCACCATCTGTCCACACCTTCTCAGCACCGCGTTCTGCCGATTAACAGGCGACGATAATTTGAACATGCACCCTCCGCGATTGCGATTTATCTTATATTTTTATTAGAAATTCTGTTATAATAAGCTTAATCTATTTAGATACAAATTTTATTCCATGATGAAATTGGCCGCGCCATCTCGCCCTCGGTTACGCCTTCCTCCTCGCCCTTGATTCGCATCCTTTATCCCTGGTCTCGTCGCCATCTCTTCGCCCCGGATAAACTTGAGAATCGAAAGGATCTCTCGAACCCTCTGGCCTGAAAGACCCTCTCGAACTCCAAATCTAAATTTGTGCCCTGGTTGATCATCCTACGGTTATGTTGGTGTCACTTCACTTATCGACGCTTCCGGATCATCCACCATGACGATGGTCCCAATTGGGCACCAGTTAACTATCACATCATCTATCGTGTCAGGATTACCGTCTTCGTCGGGCCCCCAAACCGCCATTATGATCTGATAGGTATTGCTCTCGTAGGTTCTTACCGCGGGATCTCCTGTTACAACGCACCAGTCGGGATCAAAACAGTCATTATCGATTGTGGCCATTATTGTTGCTGTAGTCAGGTAGCTCTCAAGCTCTTCATTGGTGCCACTAAACATGGTGTTAGCATCGATTACGTACCATACTACGTTGATTCCCGAATCGGATGGAGTGTAAGGGTAACAGAGGCCATCGTAACCCTCAACGTTATCATAGCCCGGACAGCTTGTGGTAGCTTCAGTCCAATAATCGTCGCAATCTTCATCACAGAATATCTCGGAACAAGTTATGCATGTGTAATCTGCAACGCAGATCAAGTAGCAGGTCATATCGACACAGGATTTCAATACTGTAGATCCTTCGTCTTTTAGCTGGTAGGTCACTGTGAGAACTAACATGTAGCATCCAGGCGTGCTAGGTGCGTACATTTTAATAATCGGATTGTCGTTAGCATAAGTGTCGACTAAATCCAAATCCTGGGTGCCATCACTTATGCAATCATCAGGTACGCAGTCACTCCCCCCGCATCCTGAAAGTTTGTATAGCTCCCACAGATATATGGGCCCTATTGTATAACTTCCATAATCTCCTGTTGGGGTAGCTGTTCCGACCAGATCCTCGATCAGCTCACCCGGCTCGACACTTTTCACAACTCCATTATCGGTACAGACGCCGCACGTAAACTCTAGCGCCACTGCTGTTATCCCTGTCAGGGATAAGGCCACTAGACACAAAATTAGGGTCGCAAACTTTTTCATCCTCAATTCCCTCCTGTATGTAATGTTTACACTATATTTTGCGTTGTTTCTTTTGGTTGTTCTAATATATGAGTTTTGCTCTATAATATGAGTTTTGCTCTAAACAAACAAAGTTCTCTACTAAGGATAATTTATATATGTAGAAATAGCAGACTACTTAGAGAAGCATGGAATGCTACAGATTTACCTGTGCATGTAAGTGACAAAATGACAACAATTTGACTGGAGAGTTGAGCATGAAGAAGATCGCGATTTATATGCTTCTGGGAGTGTTACTGATGGCAATTATGCCGCCAGCAGCATCCCAGGAAGAAAACGCACCCATAATAAGCCTTATGATAGACGTCGACACAACGCCATCGCCGGGATATGAAGAGATCAGAGCCGCCGAGTCGAATCTCCATACGATCTTCGGCCAGATCGCTAACCGTGATGGGACCGGGACAATCTTTTCGACTCAGGATGTCACATCTTCGCGAATAAGGCTTCTATTGGCCCAGTATAGCGTCTTGAGTACCTTCGAGTTCGCCATATCCGGCAATCGATCCGACGACCAGCTCAGCATTTTGCCCATCTCGGAGCAGGAGGCATTGATAAAGAATTCGGTAAGGTCCGCTGAGGCGGCGAGGGTATGCGACATGAGCGATGTGAACGTCACAGGATTTATGCCCCCCGGCTTCGACCAGAACGAAGACACCTACAGAGCGATAGACAACCTCGGGTTTATGTACGATGCCGGCTTCCAGGCGGGGCTCATCTACGCGCCCGGCCACGAGGAGGACGTCTGGCCCTATATGGTGGAGGGCTACAACTTCAGCGCCGTCCCCATAAGCACCGTTGACGTCTCCGGGGAGCTTGTGCCCCTCTACGACAAGAAGGTGGCAGAAGAGGGGATGAGCGCTGCTGAATGGGGCGAGATCCTCACGACAAAGCTCGACGAGTCGGCGGCGAATGACGAGCCAATGGTCGTCCTGCTCAGCACGTCGGTATCTGGGACCGGCGAGTACCTCGGTGCTCTAATTGAGTTCCTCGACTACGCCGTATCCGAGGACGCCATCTTCGTCAACGCGAGGGATCTCGTAACGATCGCGAAGACCGGCAACCTCACGCTCCCCGAGGGCGGGACATGGGAATGTCCAACCTGCGGCGAGGATGAGGCCATGGACCTCAACATCGTTCTGGTGGAAAAAGAGGACGCAAGTTTGGTCAACGAGAGTGAACCGAACGAAAGTAGCGACCAGGAAGCTGAAGTTGTTGCATAATTCGAAGACTTGGGGGTCGGCACCCCCAATCCTTTCACTTTTCCCAAAAAAAGTCATGAAGCTCAGTTGCGCCTCCCTCTCTTCAGGATCGCCAGACACTCGATCATAATATCGAAGAGCTTCAGCGTCGGAATTATCCGACCTGCCCCCAACTTCAGCACCCGCACGACCGCAAGAAGCCTCCCGCCGAAATGGCTCGAGCCCCTTCTGCCCGGCCATCAAGCACTTCTCCTGGTGCTCCTCTACTCGAATCCGAAGGGCGCGGGCCAGCCGCATCCACCTGCTCGGACCCCCCCTCGCTCTGGCTCTCGCTTGTCGCCTCGCCGTCTTGCAGGAGACGTCGAGCACCTCGGCGACCCTGGTCAGAGCTCTGCCCCCGGCCTTCAGGTCGATGAAAGGCACTTAAGCACTCAAAAGTATAAAATTATCTTAAAATGTGGGCACGATCAATCATTTGCTGGTTATATGCTCCTTCCCTCAGCAAAGTTGCGCGGGCGGAATGCTTGAAATTGGTTGATGGATCCAAAGAGAGCCTATTGATTCTGATTTGTGGGATACTTTGAGGGACGCTCATATGGATCATCCCGCATTTATAAAAGAGCTGTTAAACCAAAACAGAACAATACAAACGAAGAGAAGACAAACGAGCACTTCTAGCCTGTCAGATGAGGCCCTTTTCTTTCAGAGCCGTCTTCACCTCGGCGAGATCGGTTTCGATCCTCTGAAACTTCATATCGATGTGGCTCTTCAAATCCGTCCTGAGCCCCCGAATCTCACCTGTGGTCTCATCCTGCTTGTCGAGCATATGGTCCTGCTTATCGAGCATATGGTCCATCTTGGAGTCGAGTCCCTGGATCGCTCTTATGGTCGCATCCTGCTTGTTGAGCATCTGGTCCTGCTTGTCGAG
>DUKF01000042.1 GCA_013329455.1 Methanotrichaceae archaeon
CCTCAAGCTCGATATCGTGGTTCGACCACTTGGCGTGAAGGAGCCGCGCGTTCCCGTACTCCAGGGGCGCGTCGGCGGTCATGGTGGTGGCGCTCCCGAAGATCAGTTGTCCCATGTCCATGGTGAACTGGTCGTGGCGGTTGAAGTACTCGGCGATCTCGGGAGCCTTCGACTCGAAGTCGCGCCATCCGGTCCCCCCATAGGCGGAAAACTGCATGTGGGTGACGTGGAGAGCCTGTCGGTCGCAGGCCGCATTGATGTCTTTCACTGCCTCCAGTGTCTCGAGGGTCGTTGCGTAGTTTCCAGGCTTGCCCAAGTTGTTTGTGTGGAGGTGGACGGAGTGGGGTAGCCTGAGGATCTCGTTTGCCTTCATCAGGTACCTTATGATCTCCCGTGGCGTCACGCCGAAGTTCGGGACCGGATCGTCGATCCCCTTGACGTTCCCTCCAAAGCCCCAGGCCTCGCCCCCACCGGGGTTCACGACCTTGACGCCGTAGCCACGGCTCGCCCGCAGGCCCCAGGCGATGAAAGCCGCAAGCTTATCGAGGTCGCCGTCGCGGACGCACTCCAACACCTCCCAGTTGTTGCCGAACAATGTGAGAGCCCCCTTGTCGACGATGGGGATCTCCTCCAGCTCCTCGTGGGTGTGCCTCGACTCCAGGATCGGCGTTGCCGCCTCGAAGGCGGTGGTGTAGCCGAGTCGGGCGTACCTGTAGCCCATGGCGTAGCAGTTTGGGACGGTGTAGCCGGTCGATGGCCGAAGGAGCTTTGTCCTCGGCTCGATCCCGCGCCTTCCATCCTCGGGCCTCATGATCCTGCCGCAGTTGACCTTCGCCCCGGCGATGTGGGCGTGGGCGTCGACGCCGCCGGGCATCACCAGCATTCCCCGGGCGTCGACCACCTCTTTACCTTCGGACTTTTCAACGACCTTTCCGTCCTCGATGGAGATGTCCATCTCCTCGCCGAGGATCCCGTTCGTGGGATCGTAGACGAACCCTCCCTTAATTATCATCGCCGAGCCTCCTCACTCGATCCAGAATGTTTTGCATGATATCTTCGTCCGTCGGATAGGGGGAATCAACGATCTTCTTCATCCGCAGGGAGAGGCCGTCCATCCTGTAAGCGGTCCCCTCGGCTTCGACTCCACAGACGGCGCTAGGTATCACAACGTCTGAAAGAAGCGTCGTGGGGTTTGGGAATGGGTCGATCTGAATCACCGGGATCTCGGCCATCCCCTCGACGGTCGCTCTCGGGAAGTTGGAGACCGGGTCTGCGGCGACGACCATCATGGCGTCAGCCTCTCTTTTCGCGAGAAGGTCGCAGGCAGCGGTCTCTCCTGGATTGAAGTAGGGCGCTCCCCTGGAGAAGTCGACCGACATCGGAAAGCCCGTCTCCCAGGCGCAGACTTGGCCGAAGCCCGCAACGTTGTAGTGGCCTCTCATCGCCATCACCACGAACTTGGTGATGCCGTTCAGGTCCGTCACCAGGGAAAGGGCATTGTCTACGTTCTTGTAGCGGCCGCGGCTGTGTGTCATCCCGAGGCCGAAGAGTATCGCGCCGAACCTCGCAGCCTTCATAATTCCCGCCACCTCTTCGAGGTCGGACTTGGCGACGCCTGCCACCTTCTCGGGGATGAGGTCGCCCTTTCCCGCGACGATCATCCGAAGGGCGGTTATCACCTCGTAGTCGGTCCCCGGCCTTATCAAAAGGAACTTGTCGGCGTTCTTCGCGGTCCTCGTCTCCCGGACGTCGACAACGATCACCTTTCGCCCCTTCCTTCCCTCGAGGGTGAACATCCCCCTGGAGTTGGATGAGTAGCGTTGGGTGTGGCGCGGATGGGCCTCGGCTGGGTTTGCGCCCCAGAATACTATCAGGTCTGCCCTGTTCTTGATCTGGCCCAGGGTCGATCCAGCCAAGCCCTTCTCCTCGATCCCTATGATGGAGGGGCCGTGGCAGACGGTGGCGGTGGAGTCGATCACCCCGCCCACCTCTTCCGCGAGGAGGATTCCCTTCTTGTGGGTCTCACAGACCGTGGAGCACCAGCCATAGAGGAGAGGCCTTTTCGCATCTTTCAGGATCCGGGCGGCTCGGTCATAGGCCTCCTCGTAAGTCGCCTCCACAAGCTCTCCACCCACCCTCACCATCGGGGCCTTCGTCCTTTCGTGCCCCCGGATTTTGCTCGATCCGAGCCTGCAGGCTCTCTTTACGCCGACGATCTGGTCGTCTTCCACCTCGACCTTGATGTCGTCGCAGAGGCAGCCGCAGAAGGGGCAGAGGACGTCTTCTGCCATCAAGACGCATCACCGTCTGTCCTCGTCATCAAATCGGCAAATAGCTCGCGGACGTCCTTTACGGGCATCTTCGTTCCCTCCACCTCAGCCTCGACTCCCTTGAACTGGGGTGTTCCACAGCCGCCGGTTTCGGGCCCCACGATGGCGTTGGCCCAGGGTCCCATCGGTATGAATATCACTCCGGAGGGCAGTCCCCCGTCTCTCCTCGCCGAGACAACGACCTCACCGAACTCGGTGCTGACGAGGACGTTCTCCTCTTCGGAGAGCCCGAGGGATCTGTAATCCTCTTCAGAGAGTGTGCAGAATGCTACGGCCTTGAAGAACTCCGGAGACATCTTCGCCTCGCAGCTCGCACCCTGGCCGAGGGTGCGTCCAGAGATCATAATCGCCTTCAAAAGAATCACCATCAAACTTGAGCTTCACTCCTCCTGGCCCTCCAAGGGCTATATATTGTGCGGTGTGCCCTTGATGGCACCTTCCTTCTCCTACCATAACACGGTTTTAACGCTTCATTTCCTTCCCGTGTGGCTCAAACAGCGGAGGTGTCTATTTTTGGCGGCACGCGGGCTCTATTAGGAGAAAATTTAAATAGTTTAAATTCACAATTTTTAAACTAGTTTTTCGAGGGGCTGCTGGTAGGATGGCCCTCCAAAGGCCTTATTCCCGTTCTTCGAACCGCTGAAGAGTCAAACAGCGCACCCCGCTGNNTGAAGAATAAACAGATTTTTCAGGATTCCACCGAGGTGATTTGGTACAAGATGCGCGAGAAAATTGAGAGGAAAATGACGGGCTATCTTTTGGTCGTCTTCAGGCAAGGGGTATCGGGAGATTGATTTTGCAGCCGATACCGAGGCGGGACAAAAACGACGAGCTTAGGGCCCTCCGAACGGTCACCTTAATATACTACGTTGGTATTGCTAAGTAGTCCACTATCGCTGGGGGATGGTTTTTGGCAGGCAGAGCTTGGAAGTATAAAGATGATATCGACACCGACGCGATCATACCCGGACGCTACCTGGTGATCAACGACCCCGAGGAGCTCGCACGTCACGTCTTTGAGGGTGTGCGGCCTGAGTTCGCGGGCAAGGTCGAGGCCGGAGACTTCGTGGTGGCAGGAACGAACTTCGGCTGCGGTTCCTCGCGAGAGCACGCACCCCTGGGGCTGAAGGGCGCGGGGGTGAAGGCCGTCGTTGCCAAGTCCTTCGCCCGGATATTCTTCCGAAACTCGATCAACATCGGCCTGCCTCTCTTCGTCTGCACCGATGCGGACAGGATCGGCGATGGAGATTCTCTGGAGATCGATGCTGATGAGGGGGTCATATATAACCGGTCCCGCGGCGAGTCTTACAAGACTACGCCATTGCCGCCTTTCCTCCAGGAGATCGTGGAG
>DUKF01000105.1 GCA_013329455.1 Methanotrichaceae archaeon
CTCGTCGACGCTGTCGCCAACCAGACCGTCTTCGAGTTTGAGAACGCATCTGGGACGGTCGTCGGCTTCTGGTCGCCCGAGTTCGTCAAGGGGATCAACGTTGCTGGCTACCACCTCCACTTCATCACCGAAGATCGGAAAGCTGGCGGCCACATCCTCGACCTCAAGGCAGACGGAGCCGAGGTGGAGCTGGACCTGACGCCGAACATCTACATGGCCCTCCCGACAGGAGGCGACTTCTACAACGTCGACCTAACCGGAGACCTCCAGTCGGACCTGGAGAAGGTTGAAAAGTAGAGCTTAAAAGAAGGCAACAGGCCGAAAAGCATTGACGATTGAAAACGTGGGGGATGGTGTGCGGGAACGGCGGCGGGCTGCCGCCTCCCCCCCCGACNNAATAAAAGCCCGTCACGAAACTGCCAGTTCGATTTTAGAGGTACTCAAACTTACTTCGGCCTCTTCTCGACGAGCCTCTTTCTCACAGACTCAGCGTGAGCTGTCAGCCCCTCGGCCTCGGCGAGAATGGTTATCGCATCACTGAGAAGATTCAGCCCGTCTTTTGAGATCTGCTGGACGGTGATCTTCTTTACGAACTGGTCCGCGTTCAGCCCCGAAAAGAGCCTGGCGTACCCCGAAGTCGGAAGAACGTGATTTGTGCCGCTGGCGTAATCTCCCGCGGCCACCGGCGTGTACGGACCCAGAAATACGCTTCCCGCGTTCTCGATCTTGTTCAGAACGGTCATCGGGTCTCTGACGATGATCTCCAGGTGCTCGGGGGCAAAGCTGTTCGAGAAGCCTATCGCCTCCTCCATCGTCGCCGCCGTCAGAATGGCACTTCGATCTAGGCTCTTCTTTACGATCTCCCGCCTTGCCGCCTCTTTCGCCTGTTTCTCGACCTCGGCCCGGGTGGCGATGGCCAGATCCTCGTCGTCGGTGACCAGGACCGATATCGACTGGGGGTCGTGCTCCGCCTGGGCGATCATGTCCGAGGCGAGAACTTCAGGCTCTGCGGTGTAGTCGGCGATAATCAGAACTTCGCTAGGACCTGCAGGCATGTCGATCTCGACGGTACTCCGCAAAAGGAGCTTTGCAGCCGTGACGTAAATGTTTCCTGGCCCCACTATCTTCTGGACGGGGGATATCGTCTCGGTCCCGAAGGCCATCGCCGCCACCGCCTGGACTCCTCCGACCCGATAGATCTCGTCGGCTCCCGACATATCGGCCGCAACCAGGGTCAGGGGATTCACCTTCCCGTCCTTTCCCGGCGGCGTGCAGACGACGACCCTTTCGACGCCCGCCACCTTTGCGGGCACGACGGTCATCAGGGCAGAGCTGGGGTAGGCGGCACGGCCGCCGGGAACGTAGGCTCCGACCGAGTCGAGGGGCACGATCTTCTGGCCAGCCATGACCCCTGGTGAGGTCTCGGTCATCCATAGGTCACGATCGAGCTGTTGGTGGTGGAAGGCGACTATGTTCTCAAGGGCGATCTCCAGAGCCTTCTTCAACTTCTCAGGGACCTGATCGTGGGCTTTTTCGATCTCGTCTTCGAAAACCCTGAACTTTCCGATCCTGATCCCGTCGAACCTCTCGGTCTGCTCGGAGAGGGCTTTGTCGCCATTCGACTGAACATCGTCTACGATCTCCACAACTGTCGGCATCACGCTCTGGATGTCCAGTCCTCTCGATAGAAGGCCCGAGACCTCCTCTTCGCCCAGTTCGCTCAGCTTCTTGAATATCAATATGAACAACTCCCGCAACTTTCTTTCTCGTCCGCGCAGAAATATGTTTCCAGCCCGCCTGATAAAAGGCCGTTCCGGCCATCCCTGTGAAACCGGATAAGGTCGGATTCTCCTTTTGCCACTAAACCGAAGAGGGCCCGTTCCTTCCCCTCTGAGTGGCATAGAGGAAAGTTACCCTCTCCAGAGAGTCCGCCTCCTCGACCGCCTTGTCGTCCCTCACCCGGACGAGCCTTGGGAACCGGAGGGCGTAGCCCGAGGAGTAGTTTGTGCTCTTCTGGATCTCCTCGAAGGCGACCTCGAAGATCACCTTGGGCTTCACTTCCACCTCCATCCCCTCCCCCGAGACGAGGACGAGGTCCCTGAATAAGTCTGTCAACTCGATGAGCATCTCGTCAGTGACGCCGGTTGCAACCCAGCCCACGTCCTCGAGCTTGCCTGTATCCGGGTCTGGTGACGCCAGCCTGTAAGAACCGAGGAAGGTCGCCCTCCTCCCCTCGCCCCACCGTGCCCCGATGACGACGAGATCGAGGGTCTCCATCACCGGCTTTATCTTCAGCCAGTTCTTACCCCTCTTTCCCGGAGCGTAAGGGGACTGGGGGCTCTTTAGCATCACGCCTTCGTGGCCTGCCGCTATCGCCTCCCCGTATACTTCGGCCACCTTTTCGGGATCTGAGGTCACAGTCTGTGCCGCCAGTATCTTCGGGTCTGCGACCTCCTCGAGACGCCTTCTCCTCTCCCGGAGGGGCTCATCGATGAGGATCTGGCCGTCGAGGTAGACGAGGTCAAAGAGCCAGAGTTCCAGGGGGATCTTTTCGGCCGCCATCTCGACCTTGTACTTTCTTCGAAACCGCTTCAGTATCTCCTGGAAGGGAAGGGGCCGGCCGTCCTCGCCTCTGGCCACCGCTTCTCCGTCCAGAATGGCAGACTCGGCTCTGACGTGCTCGTTCACGAACCTTACGATCTCGGGAAGGGACCGGGTTACCTTCTCCAGGCGCCGGGAGAATATCTCGATCTCGTCGCCATTTTTGTGTATCTGGACCCTCGATCCGTCGAACTTCCACTCGACTGCGGCCGTCCCCATCTCCTCCATGGATCCTGGTATCCCGGAGCCCAGCTGGGCGAGCATCACCTTGATCGGCCGTCCTATCTCTATCGTCAGGTCAGATAATCGGCCCTCCTTCGCCTTCTGAGCCACGAGGCCCAGGTCGTTTGTGAAGTTGTAACCGCGCTCGACCTCCTCGGAAGATCGGTCGAAGGCTTTCGCGATGGCGTCCCGGACGATCCCCTCGCCGACCCCGATCCTCATGTCCTCGAGGGCGAGCCTTGCGATGTATCTCGCTTCCAGGGCCCCCGACTCGCCGAATAGGTACCGCAGATGCTTCATCTTGACGTTCTGGCTCCTCTTTCCCGAGGCACGAGCCAACTCCAAAAACCTGGAATAAACGTCGAGGATCGAGAGTTTTTCCGCCTCGATGAAGCTAGAAAGGGTGGAGGGTTTTCTTTTGCCCACCACCTCGGAGGCGACGGCTCCAACGTCTCCGGTCCTCCGAAGTATATCATTGATCTCTTTGGATGTGGCCCCCGTGGCCTTGGATAGAGCCTCGTAAAGGGTGCTGGGACCCACGCCAAGGAGCATCTCAGAGCTTGCGGGAAAGGCCGAACCCATTACAAAAGAGGGCACGACAGCCAGCTCAGCCTCGTCGAGCTCAAAGAGAAAAGTGGCGAGAAGGGCGGTCTTCTCGATGGAGCCGCTGATCCCCTCGATCCTCTGACAGAGCTCTGCGAAGCTGAGAAAGCTGGTCATGATCTGGATTTTAGGCGTCTATCTGCCTTGATGTGTAGATGCTGACGATGTCGCTGACTATGGCGCTGGCGGTCTCGATGGAGCCTGCGCCCAGGCCCGTCACCGTGATGGTTCCCGATAGGTCTGTCTCGATCGAGGCGACGTTCAGAGTCCCGCCAACGGCGAGAGGGCTTCTCCTCGGAACGAGCATCGGCTTGACCTTCAGGGCCGGAACATCGCCTATAAGCTTGATGAGGTAGCCCCTCTCCCATGCGAGGTTCAGGGCCTCGGAGGTGACGTCCTTGATCCCCGTAACCTGGACGTCGTCGTACTTGGCGTCCATGCCGAAGATCGAGTTAGCCAGGATCACGACTTTGCCAGCGGTGTCTATCCCGTCGACGTCGTAGGTGGGGTCTGCCTCGGCAATCCCCAGCTCCTGGGCTTCGGTCAGGGCGTAGCTGTAGGTGTACTTCTCCTCCATCATCCTGGTGAGTATGTAGTTACAGGTCCCGTTGAAGATCCCCCTTATGCTGCGGATATCGTTTCCCACCAGGTTCTTCTCGATGAGGCTGATTAAGGGCATCGTTCCGCCGACGGTAGCCTCGTACTTGAGCATCACGCCGTTCTCCTGAGCCAGCTCCTTGAGATGGTTGAAGGCTACGACCAACGGCCCCTTGTTGGATGTGACGACGTGTTTTCCCTGAGAGAGGGCCTCTTCGATGTGGCCAAGGCCTGGCTGTCCGTGGACGATGTTGGTGGGCGTGACCTCCACCACCAGGTCGGAGTCTACTTCCTGGATAGCCTCTTTCCCGATTATGTCCATGTTGGCGATCCCCTCAAGGGTTCTCGCACCGTGAAGCATCTGGGGGTCTATCCCATTCTGGTCGTAGAGAGTTCCGTTGATGTCGGTGACCGAGACCACTTTCAGGTCCAGTCCCGTCTTCTTCAGAAGCTCCCTCTTTCTTCTTACGACCTCCAAAACGCCATGACCGACTATCCCAAATCCCACCAGAGATATCCTGACCTCTCTCATATCTTCTCAGCCTCGATAGGTTCTATCACCAGCAGATCTTTCTCGGCGCCCACTTTGCGGAGTATGGAGAGAGACGTTCCTATCTCCTCCTTGCCCGTAGCCCTGATCCTCATGTAGGCGGATGAGGGTTCGTCGATCCCCGGCATCCTGAGGGAGAGGTCCTCCACTTCCGCAAAGCCGGTGGAATCGATCCGGTTGATGGTATCCCCGAGATCTGTGTGGACCACGTGGCCGATCAGGAGGACAGATACCTCCTCGATGAACCGATCTTCGCCCGCCCGCACCACTACGATGCCGTTCTTTTCTAGATGTTTTTTGACGTTATCGATGTTTGACGGGTCGATCTCGAAGACGATCTGGACTGGGACCGTGCCCCGCGGCGTTTTGCGATCTCGGTGATGGACCACGCTGATAATGTTCCCCTTGTATTCCTTGAATGGTTCGAGGGACTGCATCAGCTGTCCCGGTATATCTTGCAGTTCCAAGTCCATCGAAAGTCGCATAACACGCATTCCTCGCCTAATTGTTGCTGACACCCACCAGCTTATCGAACATAAAGCTTGTGCAGAAAAAGTACTTTATTTGAGAGTTCTAACTCTAGGATTGATGGTCAAAGAAGTAGCAGAAACCCTCATCGTGAAGTTCATAAAAGATCAGGCGAAGGCGGCCGGGGCGAAGGGCGCGGTCCTGGGCCTCAGCGGCGGGCTCGACTCGGCGACCGTCGCCTTCCTCGCCGTCCGGGCCCTGGGTCAGGACCGGGTCCTTGCCCTTCTTCTGCCCGAGATGGGGATGAGCCCCAAGGATGATATTGAGGATGCAAGGGAGGTTGCGTCAATCCTCAAAATCGAGACGAAAGAGATCGATATCTCGAAGATCCTGGACCGTTACTCTGATGTATTGCCCACGGCCGAGGCTCCGCCCGTGGTCTGCGGCAACCTCAAGGCGAGAGTGAGGATGACGATCCTCTACTGGCACGCAAACCTCCTGGATCGGCTCGTCCTTGGGACCGGGAACAAGA
>DUKF01000110.1:0-7861 GCA_013329455.1 Methanotrichaceae archaeon
AGATTCCGTGATGCCGAGCTTCGGGGAACTCGCCGCTTAAATATGTTTCATCGAAGGTATATTTTTTGACCGGAGTGGCCATCGTCCCTCACAAGGGACACAATCCCGCGTCTTCGGGACGGCGTCCAGGTCTCTGGGACCGATCTGGCCCTTCCATCCCAGACGGCATCGCCGAGATATCTCGCCGTTCAGATACTCGGATTCGAGTCCTGTCTTATCGGATAAAATCGTGATGGTGTCAGCCCGGCGAGCCGAAGTCACCAACGATAGCGTCCGGGGCGCCGACGGAGAAGTCCTTCTGCGAAAGAGCTCCTCAGATCATGACGCTTGTCTTGAGGATGTACTTTATCAAATCTTCAGAGAGCTTCGTTTCTCTTTTTACCAAAGTTATTATCTCGTCGATTTTGCGTTCCTCTGACATCAGTTTAGATAATCTCTCTATGACGCTCTCGTCGATTTCGTAGTACTCGTCGATGTCCTTCCTGTGACCCCAGACGTCTCCTCTCAACAGCTCGACCCCCTGGATTTGCATGAACTGGCGGGCGGCCTTGGACATGGTCCTGTAGTAGGATGGAGGGGTCTGGACGGCTCGGACCCTCGGGCATCTCTGTATCAGCGTCATCACGTCCATATTCGATGGCCTGAAGGCCAGGTGGATCATCTGCTCGTTGGAGTTCAGCTCTGGGATCTCCTCTTTCGAGCTCACAACCCTAAGTCTCATGATGCATAGAATGATCTTAAAATATTTATACATAGTGGTTATGTTTTATGTTGATCTCCCGGCAGTTAAGAACGAAAACGTATTTTAGAAAATATTTACGTAAACCATCAAACAAGAGAAATTATATCGGCAGTTCTCCAGGATACTTCCGATAAGCTTCTAGCTGAGGAAATTCGAAGAAAAGAAAAAAAACAGCTGACAGGGCCGACCACCCGGCCCGAACTGACACCGAGCATATTTGAATCGGGCCGGGCGGCATTCCTCATTCCTCTATTGATCTCGTCGAGATCTGAAGTGGGCGATCGCCCTCGCGCAGTTGGCCAGGTGATTTGCCGCCATCTTCTGGCTCGGCCAGGACCCAAGGCCGCAGTCAGGTCCCGCGTACCTGACTCGGTCTCCGAAGAGCCGGTGTGCCTCAGCGAGTCTTCGCTCCATCAACTCGACGGACTCGGCCGCGTGAACTTCCCTTTCCAGCCTCTCGGGCTCTCTCCAGAGGTTTGTCTCCAGGCGGTCGTTCATCCTCGCCACCAGGGCGTTTATATCGGTCCTGCCGATCCCCGCCCTGATGTAGGCGTCGTGATCTTCCAGCACCTTTCTGTCGACTAGCTTCAGGTAGTCGGGGTTTGCGGCGGACTCGACCCCGATGACGTTGATCCCAGGAACGCCAGCGCAGAGCTCTGCCATCAGGGGCGAGTGGAGGTGGACCTCGCAGTCGATCTTCTCGCAGGGTTTGGCCGCGATCTCCAGTGCCTCTGAGATCTGGTCATCATCGAAGATGACGTTGGGGCTGATCCCGAGGCTCGGCTCGTCCAGGGACGCGACGGAAACCTCAAAGTGTCGGCTCTTTTTGGCCTCTTCCAGGAACCTCGCGACGCTTGTTGCGAGGTTTTCGAGGACGTCCACGTATTCGGTTGCGCCGAAGCGGGCGAGGTATAGCTCGATGGGGCCGGTGACACATACCCTCGCCCGGAGACTCTTGCCCCCCTTTTCCATCTCTTTTCCAAGAGCGTCGAGCGCCTCAAGCTCCAGGATCCGGGCCGACTCCGCCTTTACAATGTAAGGGGTCTCAGACTTTTGAGGGTCCTCGATTCTGTCCATGAACATCTTGATCATGTCCCTGAACTGGGGGTAGGTGGGCCGCTCGACTCCTGCCTCGATCTTCTGGACGATGGCGTCCCTCACCAGGTCGAGGTATTCGTCGCCCTGGGGCAGCTTCTCCCGGCTCATCCCCGCTGGCAGGGGATAGCTTCCGATGTCATCGAAGATTATCTCCAGTCCTTCCTCCGTCATTCCACTCGCCTCCACTCTTTCTCCACTCTTCAGTTCTCCCATTCCCCTTCGTCGGCCCCTCTTCAGGAGAAGAGCCTCAAGAGCTGGGCCTTGAAGGCCTGGTAGTCTCCAGCCACAAGGTCGAACCGCTCATTCATATCGTCGAGCTTCGCCATCGCCTCGGGGACTGGCGCTNNCCTCGGGGAACTTGGCTGGGTCGGCGGTCTCCAGAGACACACAAGGCCTCCAGTCCTCGACCTCTTTCAGGTACCTTTCAAGGCCTGCCCAGCCGACGGCCCCGTGGGGCTCAAGGAGGGTGTCAAACCTGTTGTAGGCGTCAGATATCGTCTTTCTCGTCTCAGCGTCGGTGATGGAGATCGCGAAGATCTCCCGCCTCATCGCCTCGATATCCGGGGCCCTGATGACCTTCCCGCTCTCGTCCATCGAGCCTTCGTAGAGCCAGAACAACCTTGCGAGGTTGCTCGGGTGGCCGACGTTCATGGCGTTGGAGATGCACTTGACCGAGGGGCGGATCGGCTTGTAATCGCCGGTCTCCATGAACTTGGGGAACTCGTCGTTCTCGTTTGTCGCGACGACGAACCTTCGAACGGGAAGGCCCATCCTCATGGCGATGAGCCCCGCCATGACGTTTCCGAAGTTGCCGCAGGGGACCGAGAAGACGATCTCGCGATCGGGGGCCGCGGTACGGGACCAGGCGTAGAAGTAGTAGATCGACTGGGGGATCAGCCGTCCGACGTTGATGGAGTTTGCCGACGAGAGGTTGAGGTGGGCGAAGTTCGGGTCGACGAAGGCCTGTTTCACCATCGCCTGGCAGTCATCGAACTTGCCGTCGACCGCCATCACGTGGACGTTCTTGCCGAGGGTGGTCATCTGCTTTCTCTGTCGGCCGGTGACCTCCTCTTCGGGGAAGAGGACGACGACCTTGATATTTTCAAGATCGTAGAAGGCGTGGGCGACGGCGCTTCCAGTGTCTCCGGAGGTGGCGGTGAGGATCACCATGTCGCGCCCCTCCTGCCGGAGGAAGTACTGCATGAGTCTGCCCATCAACCGCGCAGCGAAGTCCTTGAAGGAGAAGGTGGGGCCCTTGTCGAGCCTCATAATGTGCTTCTCGTCGTAGACCTTCTCAAGCGGCACCGGAAAGTCGTAGGCGTCCTTGAGGATCGCGACGAGGTCCTCCTCGGGGATGAGGTTTCCCAAGTAGGGGCGCATCACCCGAAGTGCGATCTCAGGATACTCCATCTCTGAAAAGCCGATAAGCTCCTCTTTTGGGATCCTGGGGATCTCCTGGGGGACGTAGAGCCCCTTGTCCGGGGCTTGGCCTTTTAGGAGCGCGCCCTTGAAGTCGAGGAGCTCGGGGTGGCCGTTGGTGCTGGAATACATAATTTTCTTCATAGGCACGGAGGAATTGGGGGGGGATCATCTTTAAACTTTGTCAGGCTCGGGCGCTGGGTCGGCGATGGCCGCTTCGATCAGGCTCCAGCCCCGATCGCGCCAGTGAGATTCTGCCACTTCCAGGCAAATGGCTTCTATCTGCTCTTGGGTGCAGTTGAGCCACCTGGCTAAGTCGTTCATTATTGGCTCGACTTTTCGGCGAAAGTCAGCATGGCCAATTGGCTTCAAAATTTCGGCACTAAGGACGAACAAAGCAGACCTTCTTCGATACGATCAAGCCTTCGAGCTAAAATGCCAAGCAATAAAAAACGTCATAGCCTCGGCATGGCGATCTTTTTTTTTGCTGCTCGATTTTTAGCGCCATTAAGAATTTGTTTTAGGCTACGATATGTTTTTTCACATTTGCCCTACGAAAGAAGTACGAATCGCTTCTGTTTCAATGACTTAGCAAACTCGTCTGCATGTTTGAGGTCTTCAGCATTAGGCCTACCTTTATTCATGCCACCCAAATATTTCAGGAAACTATTCGTGTTGAAACCCTTACATTGAAATTCATCAACAACCATGTAACCTTTAGATTGTAGTTTTTCTCTCAGTGCCGAATGATCTTTGGTGACTTTCTTTTCTCCAGTTAATGCACTGGTTGAGAAAATGAATGCTTTACCATCGGTGACTTGTGGTAGTTTATCGGCGAGATCAAGTAGAGATTTGTGATGTTTCGCATTGTAAATTCCTGAGCCAAAGCCAACTAAATCATAGTCTTGAAGTTCTTCATGGCTAATCTCCTGTGGATTCACAATTTGGGCATCAAGAACCTCTGCAATGACGTTTGCGATTTTCTGGGTATTATTATGATGGTATGAAAATACAACTAATAGAGATTTCATTGTTTAGTCCTCCTGTTTTGGCCATCCGCCCAGTATTCGCGGGCCGACTCGTAGCTTTCCCAGATTATGAAGTCGCCCTATTCATCGAATGCCTCAATGCCCTTCCTAGATTCAATCTGCCTTTTGAACTCCTCAAAGCTCATCGTACTTGGCGCGCATCTCTTCGATCAAGGAGGCGAAGTGGCCCAAGGCCGAAACGTAGTCCAGCGAGGCCGAGCACTTCTTGCAGACCTTCTCGTCTGGCCCGTCCATCTGTCCGCACAAGGGCACTTTTTGACGACGGATCCGTGGCCGGTCAGATGTACGACGTGAGGCTGAAACTGCTCGACGTGATCGCGCAGATCCTGGAAGCTTCCGAGGTCGCCAGAGTCGAAGGCTATATCCTCCAGCCCCGAGATCGCCCTGAGGAGGTACTTCACCTCAAGCTCGTATTCCAGGTTCACGAGATCTGTGGGAGAAGAGGCTGCAAAGAACAGGCGGAGAGGCCGGGGGTTCTCAAGCGGCTCCGGAAAGTCGTGGGCGTCCTTGAGGATCGCGACGAGATCCTCCTCGGGGATGAGGTTTCCCAAGTAGGGGCGCATCACCCGAAGGGCGATCTCAGGATACTCCATCTCTGAAAAGCCGATAAGCTCATCTTTTGAGATCCTGGGAATCTCCTGGGGGACGTAGAGCCCCTTGTCCGGGGCTTGGCCTTTTAGGAGCGCGCCCTTGAAGTCGAGGAGCTCGGGGTGGCCGTTGGTGCTGGAATACATAATTTTCTTCAAAGGCACGGAGGAATTGGGGGGGATCATCTTTAAACTTTGTCAGGCTCGGGCGCGGGGTCGGCGAAGGCCGCCTCGATCAGGCCCCAGCCTCGGTCGCGATCGTAGGACTCCTTAACTTCCTGGATCATGGCGTCGAACTGCTCCTGGGTGTAGTTGAGCTTGGAAGCCAGTTGATTGACCCAGGGCTCGACCTTCTTGAGGTCGGCGTGGCCGATCGATCCGAGGATCGTGGCGCTCAGGGTGACCAGACCCAGGCCCTCCTCGGCGCGGTCGCGTTCTGATGCCATGATTCCAAGCTGGGCGAAGTTTTGCGCCTCGCCCGCTCGGTCGCCGATCTGCTGCCTCATCTTCAGGGCCGTCTCGAACTTCTGGCGCGCCTCTTCGTACTCGCCCCGGTTCAGATCGATCGTGGCCAGCTGGTGCAAGGCGAGCACAACCTCATCGGGCATCACATCCCCTGCAACGTCGAGAGACCGACTGTACCAATCCTCCGCCTCTGAGTAGTTTCCCTGGTCCAGGAAGGATTTGCCGACCCAGCTCATAGTAGACGGATGTTCTTCGTATCGGAGAAGCTCCACGTTCAGCCGCCTTACGCCGTCGTAGAGGCCGCTCCGCGTGAAGAAGACCGAGACGCGAGCCGTCACCTCTCGCGCCTGCTCGTAGTCTTCTGCCTGCAGATACTGATAACGCGCCTCCAGGTCCACTTCGACAGGAGATAGGCCTAACACCTTCGATTGATCTTGCTGTACCAGATCGCTGAGGAAGTCGCCAGCTGCCTTGTACGCCGCCTTCCGGTCTTCGGAGCCGAGTTGCGCAAGAAGCCAGCCTCGAAGGAGGCCGTAGACCGCCCAAAGCTCGGTGGCCGCTCTTTCGGTCTCCCGATATGCGAAGGCGCGATCCTGCCACTCCCGAGCAAAGCCCTGTAGCTTCTCGGAAGGCTCGCCGGTCACGGCTGCTAGGCCCTCCAGGTTCACGGCAACGCCGTAGACTGCAGCCAGGCTGAGCGCCCTCTGGGATTCGGGGCTGAGGTAGCCGTATAATCGGGAGGTGAAGATCTCCTCGCAGTACTCATCCAAAATCTTCTGAAGCTCGCCCTTTTCAAGGCCTGTGGGGACCTTTACCGCCTCAAGCTGCTTTTTCAGATCATCGGCCGGGATCTCCCTCATGACCTTTCGGATCTGGTCGAGGAACCGAGGTGTTCCGCCGAAGAGCCGGTGGACCTTCCGCATCAGCTCGTGGGAGAGTTCACCGGACCGGAGCCGCTTTTCAACCAGATCGTCGCGCCTGAGGAACTTGAAGAAGGAGGCCTCGCCGAAGTCGCCCAAGGGTTCCTCTTTGATCTTGGGTGGCAGGGTAGGCAAATCGGCCGGGAGGTATCGAGAGGTGACGAGCGCCCTCGAACCTCCGGTTAGGTTTGCGAGCAATTGCCCGTAGAACTCAGCCAGATCCCGGTCCCTATCCGAAATTAGCCTGCTGGCCTCGTCCATATTCGACTCGAAGTTGTCGAGAACCAGGAGGAAGCGGCTCTTGTTAAGAATCCCGATCGCATACCTCAGCCGCGCGTCAGCCGGAATTTGGGGATTATTGAGCTTCTGGAAGGCGTCATCGAGATTGGCGGCTAGAAATGCATCGCCGAAGATCTGGATGAGACTGTCCGTCCTCAAGGGATTCTCCTTAGAGCTTGGGACTGCTATCGGCTCAAAGCCGTCGCCCTTCAGCTTCCAGGCGATGCGCGTCGCAAGAGCGCTTTTTCCGCTCCCGCCAAGACCGGTGATGATCACCGTCTGAAGAGAGCCATCACGGAGCGCCGTTAGCAGGCGCTGCTGCTCGCGTCTCCTGCCGATGAACTGCTCCGCGTACCCTTCGATCATCCCTGGCAGAGGGCGCTGCGGTCCGATGTCGCGGGGCGGCTCCACCTTTGGCCGCCGGGGGTCCGGATCGAAGATCTGCCCCTGGTCGGTGGCGGAGTAGAGGACGGGAAGGGTCCACGACGGATCGCCCTTCTTCTCGCACGTCTCCCAGACGGTCTGGCGAGCCTGGACGAGCGCTCGGTCCACGGATCTCCCGGCGGCCAAGGTCCTGTAGAAGGAGCGGGCGAACTGGTTGGCTACATTGTCGGCTATCGAAGCTGCCCATCCGATGGCGAGGGGCACCTCCTCACTCACCAGCCCCTGACAGACGCCGCCCAGGGCCTCGATTGACGGGGCCTTTCCGGTCTCGCAGCCGCTGACGAAGACGCACTGAACTCCGCTTAGAGCCATCATCCTGCTCAGCTCCTCGGAGGATCTGGGGTCGGCTTTCCCAGTCTCACCCTCGAAGGCGAAGTGCCCCAAGGCCGAAACATCCTCCAACGAGGCCGAGCACTTCTCGCAGACGGTCTCGTCTGGATCGTTCAACCATTCACATGAGGGGCACTTTTTGCCTACGGCTCCATGGCCTGTCAGGTGGACGACCTGAGGCTGAAACTGCTCGACGTGATTGCGCAGATCCTCGAAGCTGCCGAGGTCGCCAGAATCGAAGGCCACATCCAGCCCCGAGATCGCCCTGAGGAGGTACTCCTCCTCACGCTCGTAGTCCAGGGTTGGCAGATTTGTTGGAGAAGAGGCTGCTAATAGCAGGCGGAGGGGCCGGGGGCGCAGATCTCCGTCGAAGGCCTCAAGCTGCTGATCTGATCGAGGAAATCGGCGTATGCTGAACTTGGAATCCACGCCCAGAAAATCCCCCTCTGGTGGAAGGATTAGCTCCCAGGGCAGGTTCAAAACGTCTGGCAGATCCGAGGCGATCACCAGAAGGCGCAGAGAGCCAGA
>DUKF01000110.1:8004-8725 GCA_013329455.1 Methanotrichaceae archaeon
CGCACCGCTTTGGAATCTTCGGGCGAAAGATTCTGGTTGCTGGAGACGACCTCGCCGTCCACCATGACGTGAAAGAGGAAAGTGCTCTGGGGAGGGGTTCCCGCCTCGTTTATGGAAAGTGTGATAATCGAGTCTTTTGTCATCTTGTGCGCCTCTGGAGATGGACCTGGGATGGCTTACCTTTTGGAAGGTCTTCCTAAAAACTTATCTCAGCTTCGAGGCGAAAGGCGCTCCGGGCCGTTGCATCATTGAAGGAGGGATACGTCCTCCCACATCAACGAGGCGTTGGGCAAAGGCTTTGTCCGATGTGCATTTGGCTGAGTCGGTCCAGCCCACCCTCGACGGCTACCGCATCCTGGCAGTTCCGAAATCGTAATTCGGAGCCGGGATTGATGACGCTTGGCGGATCTTGGTCACCACCTCCCCTGAACCCCAGGGGAGCCAGCGGCGCACCGCCCGCTGTCCGGCCCGCGCCATCTGGCGACTTGCGATCTGCCCACCACCATATGGGATCCCGTGCCGAAGGTGGGGGGGGTACAGCGCCGATCGACCACGGCTTTTCGGAAAAAAACCTGGTGAGGGATTTTTACATCCCCGCTCACGAGAGTCGATTTCTGTAATCCTCGTACCCGAACTTGCGAACTATCCTGATCTCGCCAGCTAGATTTTGGATCGCAATCAAGGGTTGCCGCATCCTGTTGAAGGTGCTTTTCTTGACCAT
>DUKF01000027.1 GCA_013329455.1 Methanotrichaceae archaeon
GAAAAGCTGGGAGCCGCCTCGAGCTATGGGGAGATGGCGTCCGACGAAGCGCTGCGAAAAAGGTACATCAAGATCGATCCGGGGAAAAGCGAGATTAGGTTCCTCCAGGTCATCGACGGGAACGCGATCCTCGCCGAGAAGAGCCACCAGCTCTGGTTCACGCCCCAGGGGCTCGAGCCCCACCTCGTCAGGGTCGCAGCCCCCTCTGGCCTATACGAGATCAGGCTGAGGGTGGAAAACTCCATGGACGCCCTCCAAGTGACCGGCCTGTACTTCAACGTCTCGGAGCCACAGGTGCGGTCGGCCTCGGTTGGATCGACCACGGTCCAGGTCGAAGAGAGCTTCAGCCTGCCACTGGTGATCCCGGCATCCGAGAATGAGACTCGAATGACGCTGACCTTTGATCCCGATTTATTGACCTTCGAGAGGATCGAGGATGAGAGCGAGTGCGATGTCGAGCCAGATCTCTCGAAAGAGGGCGAAATCAACCTCGTCATCCCCGGAGGCTGTTCTGCCGTCAACCTGACCTTCCAGGCTGGTGGGAGAGAGGAGATCACCGAGGTGAGGATCGCAAAGCTCGAGGGGATTGAGGTCGACGAAGTGAGGAACGGATCTGTCAACGTCACCCACCTGCAACAGCCGGAGGGTCTCTCCGAGCCCCAGAAGAAAGCAGGTCGTATCCCCGCACCAGGGGCGGTCGTCGCCCTCGTGACGTTGGGACTCGCCACGGTCCTGATCGGGCGGCGCAGGCGCTAGCTTCCCACTCCCACAACCACGTCCCAGATTTTTCAATTTTCCCTCGCCGCCCGCAAGATAGGGCATCGTCCTTTCTTCAGCCACTTTCGAAGTAGTGGATAAAAGTTATAGGATAAATTTATTTACATAAATCGCATTTAAAGGTTCATGAAACCCATCTCACTTGTTTTGGCGGCGCTGATCCTGCTGAGCCTTGGAGCTTGCTCCTCCATGGCCCAGTACTATGATGGATACGGCGAAGAATATGAGGAAGGCTACACCTGCTGGGTGTGTCCCCTATGTGGTTTCGTCGTCCAGCTTGACGTGCCGGTGGATGAAAGCGCCATCGAGTACCAAACGACCCTAGGCGAGGTCGTGGACCTCGATCCCTACGACTCGGACTATTATTGCCCCTACTGTGGCGTCTTCGGGGCGTTCTTCGTCCTGGTTCCATGCTCTGAGTATTACGAGGTTGAAGAAGATTATGAGGATTACGAAGACGTAGAGTACGAGGGCGAAGAGTGTGAGGAAGGCGAAGAATACGAAGAGACGGAATATGTAGAAACGGGTGACGAGTGCGAGGAAGATGCCGAAGAGATCGGCGAAAACGAAACCGAAGTGACTGCCGAGCCCGTGATCGGCGACGACGAGACCCCGGACTTCACCGAACCTGCCATCTCGGACCTCGATCAAAACCTGACCGATGGTGCCAACATCTCCGAAGAGATCTCCGGGCCTGAGGCCACTGAAATTCCTCCCGAAGAGGCCGGCAAGATCCTGATCGTCCTCTCATCAACGGACTTCAACGACATCGAGTACAACACCTCAAAGGCCCGCTTCCTTGACGAGGGGTTTGAGGTCCATGTGGCGTCCAAAGGAACAGACGAGGCCGTTGGCATGGACGGAAGCTCAGTCGCCATCGACCTCGAAGTCGCTGACGCAGAGGTCTCCGACTACGAAGCCGTCGTCTTCATCGGAGGGCCCGGCGTGGACGATCTTGTGCTCTACGAAGACCCCGACTACCTGAATCTGGCAAGCTCCATCCGAGATCAGGACGTGATCGTCGGCGCCATCTGCGTCGCTCCGAAGATCCTGGCGAACGCCTGGCTCCTCGGCGGCAGGAAGGCGACGGTCTTCCCCGACTCGGATTCGATCGCCTACATAAAGTCGAAGGGCGCGACCTACTCCGACGAGCAGGTGGTCAGGGACGGAAATATCATCACAGCCTGCGGTCCAGAGGCCTCAGAGCCTTTTGCGGAGGCTGTGGTGGCCGCGGTGAAAGAGAATCAGGCCTGATCTCTGACCACTCATCTGATGCCGTGCGACCGGGGGGCATCGGGCGCCACCCGATCTTTTTTTGATTTGCATCCCAATTACCAGGAGAGATTATGTGAGGCCACCACAATGCACTTTCTGCACCGTATATCCCTTCTCGCCATCGCCGACCTCACAGCGCGAGCCGAAGGGCACGTACTCCAAGACCGCCCAGCCCTGGGCCACAAGCTTCGTCTTCGTCACATCAGAAAACCCCATCAAAAGCCGAACTCCAGAAGGCCTTTCGCCTTCGGCACGCTCTGCAGGGCCCACGCTACGATCACCGGGTCGTGAGCTGCAATAGTGAAGGGCCCGCCTCCATCGAGCGCCATCTTCACCAGGCCCTTCAACCGCTCTTAAATTACTCGAACTCCTCGACGTCGCCGGGGTATGCGCCCTTCAACAGCCGGGGCCAGATCCCCCTCTGGAAGAGCGCCATCAGGTCCTCAGGCGTGCGATTGAAGTTTGGGGCCACCGCTGGGGTGAGAGGCAATTCGACTGCGCAATCCAGGGCGGCCTTCACGGTGAAATCGACCAGATGCCTGCTCTCCATGTCAATCTCGAATCCCGCGCCGCAACTTCTGACTTGCCTGGACAGAGTCCGAAGGTTCTCCTGGCGCTCGCCGTCAAAGTTTGCCCCTGCCTGGCAGCCAGCCGGTCGACATAGTTTGTTATACTGAATTTTATGACCACATTTATAAGACAATATTTCAAAAAGAAGGGTTTTTATGTAGCGGGTTCATCAGACTTGATGAGTTAGCTGCAAATGAGAACGGCGCAACCTGCGATCTGGCATGGTGGTGGTGGTGGTGGGTGGCTTCGAAAAATTGAGGATGGCGGATTTGCTCCGGGGACGAAGAAGGCCGCGAATTTCGAGCAGCCATGCCTGAAACAAGGAATTTAATGTCAGGATTGCGATCAGCTCATTCTGGACTGTATGACCTATTACCGCGGTATCGATGGGGTTGTAGTAGATGATGGATCAGATCAAGTGGTTAGGGCGAGACCTCTTGAGAGTGGTTGTGGTTGGAGGTGGGATAGGTGGAGCGGAGCTTCTGAGAAACGCCGCCACCAGAGGAGGGCTGGACCTGGTGCTCGTCGAGCCCAAAGATAGGATCGATTGTCAGGCCCTCTACCCCGACTACCTGGGCGGAAGGATCGGGATAGAGGAGATGACCGTGCCCCTGGACCCCTTCTGCAAAAAGATGGACGTGGTTCACGTAAAAGAGAGGGCCTTGAAGGTCGACTTTGATGATAAAAGAGTAATTTGCGAAAAGAACTATCTCGATTACGACATCCTGGTTTTGGCCCCGGGAGCGGTCCAAAACTATTTCGAGATTGATGGCGCGGAGAAGGCCTTCTCCATCAACACCCTGAAAGAGACGGTGAGGGCGCGGCAGTTCGTCGAGAAGAATCGCCCCAAAAAGATCGCCATAATTGGGTCGGGACCTACCGGCATAGAGACCGCTTGCTTTTTGGCAGAACATACGCACTGCAAGATATACGTCATCGAGATGATGGACCGGCCTTTGCCCACCCTCTCCAAAAACGCCTCCACCCTGATGGATAAGATCCTGAAGGGAAAGGGTGTGGAGGTCTTAACCCGCAAACAGGTCGAGTCGATCGGAGAAGCTGGGGTAACCTTCGCCGACGGAAGCTCCCTCGACTGCGACATGACGACCTGGACCGCAGGGATTAAGCCCGCACCCTTAATCGAGAATCTGGACCTGCCCAAAAGGAGCGGCTGGCTTTCTTGCGACCAGTATCTCAGAGTTCAGGGAAGAGAGGACGTCTTCGCCATCGGGGACTGCGCCTGGATCGAGATCGGCGGGAAGCTCGCCACCAAGACCGGGATGGAGGCTGAGATCCAGGCGAAACACACCGCCAGAAACCTGGCAAGGATTGCGAAAGGCACGAATCTGAAACCGTACTCGATAAGGGCGAGCACCGACAGCCCCGTGGCCCTGATCTCAACGGGATGCAGCTGCGCCGTCGGGATTTACGGAGATCTCTGCGTCCCCATCCCCAAGAGGATCATCTACACCTTCAAGAGCTGGATCGACAAGTCCTTCGTAAAGCGGTTCAAAGTGTGAAAATTTGTGGAAGGGCGGCGCTGTAGGGACCCGATCGATCAGTACAGCTGCCCACTTTCGTCGCAATGGACGGCCCCTGTGCCGTGAAAGTTTTGATTGAAAAATAAAATTCAAGAGGTGCCGAGCGTTCACGAGAACTTGAAGTTCATCGTGCAGCCTTGGCAACCCTTTCTACGCTGTCTCTCCTGTTCATGGCGAAGCTTCGAACGTCTCCTTTCGAGGCGGCGATGATCTCGTCGGCAAGAGTGCTTGCCGCTGAGCGCTTGCTCTTGAAAGCCGACTTCTGGGCTCCGGTGGTGATGAACATCAGGGCCATGTCCACCCTCCTCTGGGGAGCGGTGTCCACAGCTTTGGGCACGGTTATGCCACCGTATTTGAGACGAACGACCTCCTCGCGGGGACCGGTGTTGGATATCGCCCTCGCAAAGACCGTGAGGGGGTTCTCTTTCGTCCTCTGGTTGATTATGTCGAAGGCCTCTTCAACGATCTTGTAGGTCTTCATCTTCTTGCCGGTGTTGATCTCCGTTAGCATCATCTTGTTGATGAGCCGCTCAACGATGTGCTGTTCCGACTTCTTGAACTGCTGTCTCGCGTGCCTGCCGCCTGTGTGCATCACAACCATCGGACGGAGGTTAAAATAGCGC
The DNA here is from genome assembly GCA_013329455.1 of Methanotrichaceae archaeon. Taxonomy (GTDB): domain Archaea; phylum Halobacteriota; class Methanosarcinia; order Methanotrichales; family Methanotrichaceae; genus Methanocrinis; species Methanocrinis sp9297u. The sequence goes on from DUKF01000027.1 coordinate 4,787, forward strand.
TTTATGCTGAGATCCGCTATCTCGATCTCTTCAGGATCCCATTTGTTGAAGATCTTTATGCTCACAGTATCACCTTATGGGTTTCTCCTTCCGGCCGATGACCATCTCTCTCAAAGAGACGTTGTTCACGCCGATCACTTGGAACCTGACGCCAGGTATATCGCCCTTGGCTCCGCCCATCATGCCGCCGATCCTTTCGACTACCACTTCGTCGTGCTCATCTATGAACCCGATGGCTCCGTCCCCTGGACAGAAGGCGGTAACCTGTCTCCCGTTCTTGATAAGCTGTATCCGGACGCATTTGCGGATGGCTGAGTTTGGCTGTTTCGCCTCGACGCCGACCTTCTCCAGAACTATGCCTCTGGCCCGCGGCGCGCCACCCAGGGGGTCCGCTTTCACGTTCAGATTCAGTGCTCTCCGGCTGTAGTTCATATCTCTCCACCGGAAGCTTTTGCGGTCACTCTCCAGTTTTCTGGCCGCGTACATTCCCTTTCCCATTATTTCACCTAGTTGAATGCTATGTCAATCGCCAACGGTTGGCCCATCAACCTCAAAGCCGCTTGGAGTTCGGGCGCCGGTTTATTTTTACTGGATTATGATGTCGTCTACGCCGTGATGTCTCAGTGAGAGCATCTTGGCCTTCAATATGTTACGGCCATCCCGTCCTATAGCGATGCCTTTGTCCTTATTTGCTACTTCTACATAAGCCAATCGCTTATTGTTTTTCGTGACAATCGTCACGTTCTTTATCGAAGCCGGCTGGAACACGTTCTCGAGGAACTCCTTGACGTCGTCGCTGTGCTCCACGATCTCGATCTGCTTGCCTATCGACTTCTTCACCCTGTTGATGTTGCTGCCCTTCCTACCTATGGCAGCGCCCATGTCACCCTTCTTAATGACGAATATTATCCGATCGTTCTCATCGTCGATGATGCAGTCTCGGGCCACACCACCGGTCAAGCTCTCGAAGAGGGCGATGTACCTTATCCCTTCGGTGGTAAGCTTGAACTCACTCATCCTCAATACCCCTGATCTCCCTCAGGAGTGCCATAATCTCAGAGTCGCCAGGTTCTATTATCGCCAAAGCCGCCACTGAGAAGGGTTTTCCGCAGGCAGAGCCAAGATCTTTTCCCCTGCCCGAATAATTGTAAACTGGCACGTCGACCTCCTTCAGCTCCCTAGCTACCTCCTCCGGACAGTCGATGGCGTTGATAACCAGCTTAGCCTGCCCGCCGACCCCTGCTTCTACGGTTAGATTTGAGCCAAGAACAACTTTACCGGTTCTGATCGAACTTCTGAGCGCTCTATCAATGTTTATCATCCTTTTACCTCATCGTTTTACGACTAATTGAACATCGCCCGTTCCCAGCTTTATCGGTTGGCCTACAATGACGTTCTCAGTTACGCCCTTGAGATCATCCACCTCTCCACGAACTGCGGCGTCGAGTATGTGGTTGACGGTAACCTCGAAAGCGGCCCTCGCAAGGACGCTGGCCTTCTCTCCAGAGATGCCGTGGCGCCCTATTTGCTTGACCTCGCCATCGCAGGTCATCATGTCGGCCACCAGCATGATGTGCCTCACGTCGACGGACAGACCCTGTTCTCGCAACGTGTCGGTGGCCTCGTTTATTATGGCGTTTCGGGCCGCCTCTATTCCCAGGACATTGCCGATCTCGGTTATATTATTTGTTTTCGTCCTGGTGGGATCAACCCCCTCGAACTGGATGACTTCCTTCAAGGCCGAGCCCTCGGTGTAGAGGACATACTCGCCGACCTCCTTCCTGATCACGACCCTGTTTATGCCCTCCATCCCCTTGAGAGAGATCGGCTTGATCTTTTGGACAAGCTGCAAAAGATTTCTGTAGGAGGAC
>DUKF01000056.1 GCA_013329455.1 Methanotrichaceae archaeon
ACTTCAGGGAATCCCAGAGCACCTGGTTGACATCTACTACCTTCATATCCAGGGGCCCGGCAGCATTGGTCAGGTTCTCCTCACAGAATGGACAGGCAGTGACCACTACGTCGCACCCTGTGGTAACCTTTGCCTCGTCCAGCCTCTTTCCGGCTGCCCAGGCGGCAAATTCTGGGTAGGCTGTTCTCACCCCTCCCCCTGCTGAACAACAGTAAGAGTCTTCCCTTATTCGTTCCATCTCCAGTAACTTCAATCCAGGGATGGCCTCAAGAACCCTGCGAGGTGGGTCATAGATTCCACAGTATCTCCCCAGGTGACAGGGGTCGTGGTAGGTGACGGAGATCTCCAGGCGCTTCGTGTCCAGCTCGGAGATGTGCTCTGCCAGAAATTCGGGGACGCTAACCACCTCGAACTCAGGAGGATAGTCCTTTTTGAGGGTGGAATAGCAGCCTGCGCATCCCGTGATGACGGTCTTTGCCCCGATCCTCTTTATCTGGTCGAGGTTTTTGTCCACGAACTCGTCGGCCCCAGAGCCGGTCCTGATGAGGGGCGACCCGCAGCACACCTCGTCGGGAAGTAGTGTCACACCGAACCGTTTCAAAAGATCGAAGGTATTTAGCGCAACCTCAGGATAGCGGTAACTGTCGAGACACCCCACGAAGTACACAAAATCTGATCTATCCTTCAGAGATTTTCTGTCCGAAAGCCATCCGAGCCGGTCGGCCTTCTCGCCGAAGGTGTTGCCGCTGGCGTTCACCTTCTGGCTGAGTCTGGCCTGGGCTTCGGTCATAAAGCCCCTGGAGACGAGGTCTCTTCTAGCCTCCTGGATGATCTCTGGGGGGTTCACGCCCGCAGGGCACTTTTCGGTACAGATCCCGCAGGTGGTGCAGGTATTGAGGCTGTCGAGGACCTCGGAGTCGGGCATGAGCCCTTCCTGGAGGGCCTTTACGACCATGATCCGGCCCCGGGTGTTTCGCGACTCCCAGCCCAGCTCCTCGAAGGCCGGGCAGACCGACCTGCACGTCCCGCACCGCACGCATCTGTCGATCGATCTCGGATCGATCTTCGAGTTGGTCATCGTCGAGGTCACCTGCCTCCAGAGGACGGGCTCTCATCAAGCCCGAGCTTGCCGGGGTTCAGTATGCCCTTGGGGTCGAGGGCCTGCTTGATGGCTCGCATCACCGATAGCGTTCCTTCGCCCCACTGTGTTTTCATGTACTCTGCCCTCGCAGCGCCGATGCCGTGCTCGGAGCTGACGGTGCCCCCGAGCCGGATCGCAGCCCTGTGGATGGCGTCTGCAGCGGCTGCAAGCCTCGTCCACTCGTCCTTTTCCATCACGTCGATGAAGAGAGCGACGTGAAGGTTTCCGTCGCCGATGTGGCCGTACTTCATGGCTGGTAGATCGAATTTCTCTGAGATTTCGCCAATCTCTCTGATCAGGGCCGGGATCTTTTTTATCGGGACGCCCACGTCCTCGCCGACGTAGATTCGGCTCTTGGTGGGGTCGAGGCGGGATATGGCGGCGCCGACGAGCCTTCGGGCTTCCCAGATCTCTTCCATCTCTTTTTCCCCTCCGGCCATCACGATCTCGGCGGCGAATGGAGAGCAGACTTCGGCGATCTTTTGAGCCAATTCGGCCGTCGATCCCTCGGTCCCGTCCACCTCGAAGAGGATGACGTCTCCTTCGGGGAGGACCAGGTTTGGGTCACACAGCTTCAGAACCTGGATCGTTGTCCGGTCGAGAATCTCGCAGGCTGAGGGGACGATCCCAGAAGAGAAGGTCTTCGCCACGGCCATTCCGGCGGTCTCGGCATCTTCGAAGGAGGCCATGACGAGCCGACGAGCTTTCGGCAGCGGCACGACCCTGAGCCCGGCTTTGGTGATAATCCCAAGAGTTCCCTCCGACCCTATCATCAGCCTTGTGAGGTCGTAGCCGGCCGCTGACTTCAGCATCCTGGAGCCCGTTCTGATCACCCGGCCGGAGGCACAGACCACTTCCAGGTCCAGGACGTAGTTTCTGGTCGTTCCGTACTTGACGCAGCGCATCCCGCTCCCGTTGTTTGCGATCAGGCCTCCGATGGTGCAAATATTGGAGCTTCCGGGGTCCGGCGGAAAAAAGAAACCATGGGGCTTCAGGCCATCGTTCAGCTTCGCCTGGACCACGCCCGGCTCGACGATCACCTGGAGGTTCGCTAGATCCATCTCGAGGATTCGGTTCATCCCTGACATGTCGAGGACGATCCCGCCCCGAAGGGGCACAGCTCCTCCCGCAAGGCCGGTGCCCGCGCCCCGAGCCGTCACTGGCACCCCAAGCGAGCTTGCCAGGGTGACGACTTTTGAGACCTCCTCGGTCGACATAGGGCGGACGACGTAGTCGGGCATGCCTTTGACCTGGGAGGCGTCGGTAGAGTAGCAATACCGCACCGAGGGCGCGGCCGAAACCCTCTCGCCGACTATCTCTCGGAGCTGATCGATCAAATCCATGGGAGACCTCATAATCTGGAGAATTATGCGCTGCTCTGGTGAAGCGGATCGGAGGTAGCATTCCGTTGGAGTAATATAATAGCATGTCGACGGCCCTCCTCCCAGACCTGTCGTGGTCGAGACCTGATAAGATCAGATCGGGCAGGAGGACAACGTTTTGCCGGAATATAGTTAGGGGATCGGCTCCGAACCGGCTTCCACGGACTTAATCGTTCACTCACTTTGGACACTGTGAAAATCGAAAAGGATCGAGAGGATATCAACTATTTGTCACGACGTTGGACTGTTTATCCTCCATCCAGACTCACCTATCCTCTACTGCAAACTCCTTGACGTCCAAAAACCAGAGCTCCTCCCTCTTCGTCGCCTCGCTTTTCACAATCTCAAGCCTCTTTTTGAACATCGGGCCGTCGAGGACGAAGGTGTGAAATTCGCCGTTCTCGCCGCAGGGGTCGATGGAGCTGTTGAGGGCCCGCAGGTCTTTGATGAACTCCTCGTCGATCTCGCGGCCCAGCCATTCCTCGCCCAAAAGATCGGCCTTGACGCTGACGAGGATCACCTCGAACCCGGCGTCGATGACCTCGTTTATGATATGCTCAGAATCCTGGTTCCAGATCGGCATGACAAGCTCGATCACCAGATCGTTGCAGATCCTCTCCACCAGACTGTTGTGGGTTTCGATGTGGCCGAAGATCGCAGAATCTATCTTTGCGCCCTTCTCCTTCTCGCTCTCTTTCTCGTTCAGGTCCTGGACAACCTTTTTGAACTCCTCCTCGTACGATGCGAAACCCGTTCGTATGAGGGGAAGCCCGATCGCTTCGGCCTGGGCGCGGAGGAGGTCGGGGTTGACCTCGTGAGCCCCTTGTCTATTCATGTTCCAGAAACTCAAGAGATATCTGACGTCGCGCCCTTCTGAGATCGCCTTGTAGGCCGCAAAGCAGCTGTCCTTCCCGCCGGTCCACGAGACGACCGCCACTGTCCCGCCATTGCCGCCGTTGTTTGAATTGGATTCTTCGCTCATTGGCCGCCTCCTATCACGTCGAATATCGCCTCGTCGAGAGCCTCGGCGGCACGGCGAAGCTCTTCATCCTCTTCATCCTTAAGCTGCGAGATGTCCCGCCGGAGCGGTCCGAGCCGAAGCTCAGCCTCGGATCTGGGGATGTCTTTAGACTCTTCGACGATTCCCTTCAGCCGCGCGAGCCTCTTCCAGAGGGCGCCTCTTGACCCCAGGACCTCCATCAGGTTCGAAAGGGCCAAGGCAGCTTTCTCGCCTCGGTCTGTCAGATCAAGCCTCCGGATTCTCCCCTCTGGCTTCGATTTGATCAGGCCCTGGTTCTCCATCTCGG
>DUKF01000166.1 GCA_013329455.1 Methanotrichaceae archaeon
CTTTCGGACAAATCTCTAACTCGTGAGAGTTTGAGATTTGGCCCTGTTCGTATCGTTGAACACTATTCTGGCGAGAACCGATTAGTCTCATCTAATTGGTTCTCGACTATAATTGATCGAAAAGTTGTGAGTGTGGAGGCGGTGAGCGCCGGATCTGGATTGGGCATCCTCCAGAGATGAAGTTTTGCCGTTCAAGGTAATATGCAGGTCGAGGTCGTGTCCCTCCCCGACCCTCAAGTAAGGTGCGCTCGGTCGAGAGTTGGATGATGCTTCATCCTGCTTGGCGTTTTCCTCCTACAAAAGAGGGATGGGAAGGCAGCTCGTATAAATCTTATCTTTATACTATTGATAGTGGTCAGGGCATCTATAGTTTTGAACGGATCTATACCATCCCGTCCAGAGCCAACGTCCTATCTTATTTTGTTTTCCTTCTGGGGATGGATTCATAAGGGATCGGCTCGATGACGCAGAGCCAGATCATGATCTGCCTTAGATGCGGTTGCTGTTGCAATCATCTCGATGTGATGATAATAAATCCAAGATCGATAAGACCAGACGGGACCGTCGATCCAGAGGATCCAAATTCCATGATCAGAAAGCCGAAAGGCCGAAAGTGCCCCCATCTCGCGTATTTGGGAGAGGTCGCAGTGTGCACGATACATGACCTATCCTGCTACAAAGGGACGCCCTGCGATCGGTTCGACCAGTTCGGCCCCGAGGACGCTGTCTGCGTCTTTGGTGGTTACTTCAAAATCTCCGAATCAGCAAAGTTCTGAGCAGCTCTCGATGCGCTGAGGTGAGGCCTTGTCTCCATCTTCCAGAAAGGATATCAAATAAAAATAGTGGCAAGACTCAAAATCACTCGATCACGATTTTCGACTTTGATCCCGGATTTATGCCTGATCAAATGAATGCAAAAATTATAAATGTATTCGCGTTCCTCTAAATATCACGGAGGTGAGCGATATGGATGAGTTTTTGGGCCTGGTTGAGAACGGCCAGTTCAGGATACTGGAACCGGCCGAGCACTGCTGCGCCGTCAGGCTGACCCGCCTGATCAAGCCGAAGCTCCTGGATGAAGTGGCGGTCGAAAAGCACCAGATCGACCTTTCAGACGACGAGGGAAAAGCGATCATGGTCGAGGGCGCCCTCGGCAAAGAAGAGCTCTGGATCTACGAGGCAAAGGTTAGCGACAGAGCTGGATCGATCCTTTCGGCGGTGGTTCAGAAGATATTCGATTGAAAGTGACGACCGGTCGCGAGATCGAAGCTGACGCTGCGCCTCGGAACGAGGTCAGCGCCACCATTTTATTTCATTTTTTCCAGGCGTCTATTCGTCAACATCTCCGCCAAACATCGCCTGAATTTGTATTTATAAAGCTAATATAGAAATAGCTTCAGCATTATGTGCAGAATGCTTGGTTTAATGTTATTTCAGCGACATACTGCCGTCGGCCGGGAATTCTCGAATAGATCAAAAAGACATCGAATAATTGAGAGGGATAACGGGTGGGACTGAGGAACGTACCAACTTTGTCGACGCCGACCACGACGCTGAAATCGACGAAGAAGACGTCGTCCAGATCGAGAAGATCGTCAACGGGAACGGTGATGCAGTCATGAACATTCCCACCTTGGGGAAAATGCCAAAATAGACGTGGTGGCGGGATGGCCCAAGCCCGCCACAATGATTTTCACGATCGATTCAACAAAGCGGGGCCAGCATTATCACATTGCTGTCGCTCGACTCTCCGAACTGGTTGAAGGCTCTCACCATAACGCAGGAGCACTCGCCAACAGCGCAGCAGGACCGGCTCCACGTGTAGCTATCGACATTGGGACCGACGCTGGCCAACTTGTGCCAAGAGGCGTCTGACGTCGCCATGCAGTTGGTACAAGACCCGCCTTTGTATATGTTGTACCCGTTCTCGTTGTTGGCGTTGTCACTCCACTTGATCTGGCAGGGCAGATCGCCAACCTTGACAAGATTCGTGGGCGCTTTGGGTCGCCCAGCCACGGTGAGGGTGAGGTCCACCAACCTCGCATCGGTTGTCGTCCTGAGCAACGGACCGGCAGATGCCGGAGCTGTAGTCTCCGTCTCAGATGGCATCATCTCGGCGGAAGTCGCATAGGCCAAACCTGATGTGCCCTTTATCTCCATCTCCGCTATCGACTGACCCCTATCACCACTCCCAGTGACGGTTACGGCGAAGAGGTAGATTCCGGCTTTCCAGGTGTACTGGGTTCCCTTGTATGTCGTGGGAACGACATCGATTATGTAGAATCCTGGAGCCCTGGAAGCCTCGTTGGCTCGCTTTATGTCCACGAGGGCCCCACCGGGCGCGACGATGCTGGCGTCAACTTTGAAGTTGGACAGACCAAGACCACTCACTGGATCACCTTTCGGGTCCATGACCGAGACCAGAAGGAGGGCGCTCTCGCTGTTTCCAGCTGCGGCGTTCACAGGGCTTGCAGCAGCTTCCGTATCTAAGGCGATCGCCAGAGCGATTCCGGACGCGGCGATTAGGCTCACCACTAGGGCGAGCCCGAATAGCAGACTTTTTCTCAATCCTCTCACTCTCCTAAAACAACAAATATATTATCATTCAAGATCATTTAATAACTTTCCTGAGGATAGGTCACCTTTGAGGAGATGCTCGAAACTTTTCTATTGTCAATTTTGAGGTGCCTGGACAGATTCAATCAAATTGAGGCCCAGGCCTAAAACAAAAAGATTGCCAAAAGCCCCACTGCGATCATCGGCAGGAATATCAGAGCGACCCGGGACCCAAATTCCCTCGTCCCCAGGATGTAGGTTATCGAGAGCTTGACCAGGGTGTTNNGGTTGCCAAAGAGAGGGTTATGGCGTCGACGTCCGCAAGCCCTGCCACAAGGCTTGCGGCATAGATTCCGGCTTGGCCGAAGTAGATGCTGGCCAGCTTCGAGACGAGGAGGACAAAGGCGAAGAAGGCCCCGAACTTGAGAGCCGGCGAGATCTTGAAGGGATCATCCAGGTTGACATTCGCATCGATCGTCTCCCTCTTCCTGAAGAGGAGAAAGGCCATGACGACGCCTATCACTGTCATGCTGGCGAGGGGAAAAAGCAGGGGGAAGAAGAGCGCCCTGTTCACCACGAATACCTCGAGAAGGATCCTGGGGAACATGGTGCAGCTGGCGATGATGGTGGCGAAGACCGCCGAGGGGATCACCTCTTTGTGGGCTTTTGCCTCAGCTGCCATGGTAGTGGCGACGGCGGTGCTGGAAACGAGGCCCCCAAGGACCCCGGTGATGCTGAGGCCCTTCTCTGTTCCGAAGATCCTGATCATGACGTAGCCGACGTAGCTTATCAGGCTGACAAGAACCACCATCAGCCAGATGTTCCTTGGGTTCAGGACCTCGAAGGGGTCGAGGGTGGTGTTGGGAAGAAGCGGCAGTATCACGAGGGCTATTATGCCCATCTTCAGGGTGTCGAGAAGCTCCTCTTCCTTGATGATCTCGACGTACCTGTGAGCGGTCTTTTTGACGGCCAAGATAACTGTCTCAAGGATGGCTAGAGCGATGGCGAGCATCATGGTATCTGGTGAGTGGCAGAGCGCTCCAAGAATGAAGACAACCACAGCCGCCATCTCCGAGGTGAAGTCGAGCCTGCCCAGGTTCGTCGCACTAGCAGCGTAGCCCACCGCCACCAGAAGGGCGAAGCTGGCGAAGGCCACTATCATGAAGGTCCCACCGTACAGAGTTGCCATTTGGGCGGAGAGGGTGCCCAGAATCGAGATCAAGATGAAGGTCCGAAGCCCCGCAACCCCTCGTTTCTTCTTCTCCAGAAGGACCCGCTCCCGCTCGGTCCCGATGAGGGCCCCGATGAGAATCGAGATGAGGAAGGGGTAGAGGTCGCTGAAGGCCGTCGCCTCTAGGTTCAGATAGCCAAGGTCCATCAGTTCTCTTCATGCTCTCTTGGGTAATAATTTATCCCATGAGCCGCCGAGAGGGGCGAAACGTCTCGCTCCCGATCGCAGCGTCAGGTTATTGATACTCAAAGGTCATGGAAAGGAAGGATGGCAGCGACCAATGCCGATGCCGATAGAGATGTCGATGTCGAAGCAGATATTGATGCCGAACCTCCTGCCAAGACTCACGACCGCCTCCGAAAATGCGTAGACTTGCTGGAGGGGGTCTACGGCCTTCCAAAGAGCCGGGGATCGGGTCCTGTCGACCTTCTGGTTCAGACGATCCTCTCCCAGAACACCACCTCTGCGAACACCCACCGGGCCTTTGAGAACCTCAAGAGAAAGTACCCTGACTACCAGACGCTCCTGGACGCCCCTGACGAGGAGGTCGCCCGCCAGATACGCTGCGGGGGCCTGGCCAACATCAAGACAAAAAGGATCAAAGAAGCCCTGGAGAAGATAAGGGCGAGGGGGGTGAGAGAAGAGTGGGAAGTGGTGGTTAAAGGGGCTGAGAGGGATGAGATGGCGAGGAAGGCCGGGAAGACCGGGATGATAAACCTCGATTTCCTGAAGGACGCTGACCCGAAAGAGGCACGCGATTATCTACTCACCCTTCCGGGCGTCGGGCCGAAGACCGCGGCAGTCGTCCTCCTCTTCGCCTTCAAGATGCCCCTACTTCCTGTGGACACCCACGTCAACAGGCTCTCCCGGAGGCTCGGATTTGTCCCGGAGGAGGCGAGCATCGATGAGGCGGAGCGGATCCTCGAGGAGATCACGCCCCAAGATAAGTACTGCTCGTTTCACGTCAACCTGATCAGGCATGGTCGGGCCGTCTGCAAGGCGAGGTCCCCTTCTTGCGACGAGTGCGTATTGAGGGGGATATGCCCTTACCCGGACCGAGCAGGGCAAAAAGGTTAAATGGTAGAAAGCCAACCGAAGGGCCACTGCGCTCCGGTAGTGTAGCTCGGCCAATCATGCGGGACTCTCACTCCCGCGACTGGGGTTCAAATCCCCACCGGAGCATCCATCCATTCTTTCATCTTACCGATTCAGGCGAAAAGCGATCTGCTTCGTTTTCAGCTTTCTATCCAAACGTCATTTTCCAGCATTTCTCAAGGCCAGCTCGACGACGACTGAATCTTGCACGTCCAAGCCCGCTGATTCAAAAAAGGCGATCTTTCCGAAGGTTTCCCCCAATTTTCCGTCCAAAAACAACGTCACAGATCTGTCCCGATTCGGTTGGGCTGAATCAAATTTGACACTTCAGCCAGAGCCGACTTGCCGTATTGAGTTAATGAGACCATGGCCTTTCAGTCATGGATAGCTAAAATTTCGGCTAAATTATTGCCACCAACATCTGATTACTTGAGATTTTACAATAATACAAAATCAATATATATGAACTTGTAATAATTTCCGAGTTGCACGCTGTGGGGTATTCGATAAAAATAAATATTTTTAGAAGTATTGCTTCCGTGTT
>DUKF01000055.1 GCA_013329455.1 Methanotrichaceae archaeon
GCGGGGTATTCAATTCAAAATCAAAGAGTCTCAGCGGAGCTTACTCATTAGTGGGATATTGATCGCACTGAAGAATGAGGCATTTAAGAGCAGTTATAGAAAGCATAAAACCGCGAAACAACTTTCTGAGAATCATATCAGCACTATTGCTAATGAATTAGCAAATGCCAACATTCAAGATGATAAAGTAAGCAACTTGAAGAGTGCATTTTCATTTATAAAAACCCATACCACTTTATCATCAGATAAACGTTTTTTGGAGGATCTTATAGCTGAAATCGATAGTGAATTGAACTCATTTATGAATACCCACAAATATATCGATGCTCTGGGGCAATTTTACATTGAATTTTTAAAATATGCAAATAACGATAAAGGTTTAGGTATAGTATTGACGCCGCCTCACATTACAGAGTTGTTTGCCGATTTAGCAAAGGTAAATAAAGATAGCATTGTGTTGGATACCACATGCGGTACGGGTGGGTTTTTAATTTCATCATTGAAACGAATGGTAGACGATGCCAAAGGGAAAAGTCAACCAGAAATAGAAAAAATTAAATCAACTCAGTTGATCGGAATAGAATTTCAAGATGATATATATGCGCTTGCTATAACAAATATGATCATACATGGAGACGGGAAAAGCAATATTCATCAAGGAGATTGCTTTGAATTAGTTGATGAATTGAATATCGAACCAAAACCAACCGTGGGTCTCCTAAATCCCCCATATAAAGCCGAAAAGGACGATCGATATGAACTAGAGTATGTTCTGAATAATCTGGCATATCTTGATAAAAACGCAACGTGTATTGCAATAGTTCCAATGAGCAGTGCTATAGCGCAGAGTGGCGGTTTATATGAGCTTAAAAGTAGGTTGTTAAAAAATCATACATTGGAGGCAGTTATGTCCATGCCAGAAGATCTATTTCACAATTCAAAAGCTGGCACTGTGACATGTATTATGATATTCACTGCGCATATACCACATATGACAAGTGGGAAAAAAACATGGTTTGGATATTGGAGAGATGACGGATTTGTCAAAAAGAAGAATTTGGGGCGGGTGGATTATAATAATACGTGGGCTGGAATAAAAAAACAATGGGTAGAATCATATAGTAATCGAGAAACAACACCTGGATATAGCTTGATGAGAGAAGTCACCCCAAAAGATGAATGGTGTATAGAAGCATACTTGGAAACCGACTATTCTACTGTAGATGAAATCACATTCAAGGAATATGTCAAGCATTATTTAACATATAAAATCTTGAATACACCGGAGGGTGAGCATGAAAACAGTTCGTGATCTTTTTAAGCCTTTCAACGGTCTTTCGGTGGATCGCGTTTCATTTATTCCAGACACTGAAACAAACGCTATTAGATACTTAAGACCATCAAATAATTATAAATCCACAATAAAAGGATATATCGACAAATCAAAAGTGAAAAAGAAATATATATTTCCAAAGGAAACTATATTTGTATCGACTAACGGACAAGGAAGTCACTCGTATAGTTATGTGTCCACGTTTGATTTTGTGCCGAATAGTGATATCGTAGTACTCATCCCAAGAGGAGAAATGAGTATTGAAGAGAAATTGTTTTACGCATATTGCATTACAGCAAACCGCTATAAATACTCGTATGGACGAAAACCAAAAGGTATGCGACTATTAAAACTGAGGTTGCCATCACATGAAGAGATTCCGAATTGGTTAAATGAAATTGCTAATATCATGCCAAAAATTGAATCTCAAATATGCAGCGATTTTCTAAAAGATTATGATACCATAATTAAAGTTACTGAAGAGTTGAATGGTGAATTGGTGCCGATATCTGAGTTATTTGATTATGTAACCGGATTTTCATCAGCAAACGTTAAAAGATACGCTAAAAATGAAGAAGGTAATCTTATACCATTTATAAGACCATCCAAAACACAATATACATCTATAGATGCTTATGTAGATCCTAATGAAGTTGATGATAATATGATATTTCCGGAAGGAACATTATATGTCTCAACTGATGGCGAGGGGAGTCACACATATGCCTACGTATCAATAACCCCATTTGTTCCTAATAGTAACACTGTGGTTTTGTTACCGAAAAGAGATATGCCGACTAAGGAAAAACTCTTTTATGCTTTAGCTATAACGAAAAATAGGTATAGATTTTCGTATGGACGAAAACCAAAGGGGGAGAGATTCTTTAATATAAATGTCCCAAAATACCCTCCGAGGTATGTTAATAACTGCATTTTTTAAGTATCCAATTTAGTTCCTACAAGATGTATGTTTGGATTTTACGTGCAAGCCTGAGACTTTACGTGCAGGACGGGGTTTACGTGCAAAGCCACAAGTGGAAAAACCCTTTTATAGAAGATCAAATAGTCAGATCCTGAGAAGGAGGCAATTTATGGCAGGTTTAGGTGGACAGCCGATATTGATTCTAAGAGAAGGTTCTCGCAGAGAGCGAGGAAAAGAGGCCATGTCAAACAACATCATGGCAGCAAGAGCCGTGGCCAAGGCGGTGCGAAGCACTCTAGGCCCGAGAGGCATGGACAAGCTTATGGTCGACACCGTCGGAGATGTGACGATAACCAACGACGGCGTGACCATCCTTCGGAATATGGAGGTGGAACACCCCGCCGCCAAGATGCTGGTGGAAGCCGCCAAGGCCCAAGACGACGTGGTGGGCGACGGGACCACCACAGTGGCGGTATTGATTGGAGAGCTTCTCAAGAGAGCGGAGGAGCTTATGGATCAGGGCGTCCACCCCACCATGATCGTCTCAGGATACAGAATGGCCTCTGATAAGGCCGTCGAGGTTCTGGAGGGGATGGCCCAGAAGATCTCCGTGGAGGACAGGGACCTATTGGAGAATATAGCCCTCACCGCCATGACAGGTAAACTCGCCGGGGCCCCCGACGTCAAGATCGCCCAGCACGCCGTGGACATGGTGCTGGCGGTGACCGAGGAGACCGACGAGGGCAAGAAGGTCGTCACCATCAAGAACGTGATCTTGGAGAAGAAGGCCGGAGAGAGCATGGAAGATTCCGAGCTCTTCCAGGGCATCATAATCGATCGGGAACGGGTTCACTCCAACATGGCAAAGAAGGTCGAGAACGCCAAGATCGCCCTCCTCGGAACCCCCCTCGAGGTCAGGGACACCGAGACAAAGGCTGAGATCTCCATAACCTCCTCAGACCAGTTCAAGATCTTCGCCAACCAGGAGAAGGAGGCGATCAAGAAGGTGGTGGACAAAGTGATAGCCACCGGCGCGAACGTTATCTTCTGCCAGAAGGGGATCGAGGACCTGGCCCAAAGCTACCTCACAAAAGCTGGGATCACCGCCTTCCGCAGGATCAGAAAGACAGATCTCAAGAAGCTGGCAAGAGCCTCCGGCGGAAACATCGTGACAAACCTCGACGAGATGACTCCGGCAGACCTGGGTCACGCAGACCAGGTGGAGGAGAAGAAGGTGGGCGGAGCCCGCATGACCTTCGTTACGGGCCTTGAGAAGAAGGGAACGGTATCGCTGCTCCTTCGCGGCGGAACCCAGCAGGTCGTCGACAGCCTCGAGAGGGCCCTGGACGACGCCCTTCACGCCGTCGCCGCAGCCGTCGAGGACGAAACCCTCGTCGCAGGCGGCGGTGCCCCCGAGGTCGAGCTCTACCTTAAGCTGAGAGAATACTCCGCGAACTTCAAGGGAAGAGAGCAGCTCGCCGTCGAGAAGTTCGCCGAGGCGATGGCTGAGATCCCGAAGGCCCTCGCCGAGAACGCCGGCTTTGACGCCATAACCAAGCTGACGGACATGAAGAGCAGCCACGAGTCCGGCATGAAGACCGGCGGCGTGAACACCCTCGACGGCAAGGTCATGGACATGTGGGCGATGGGAGTCGTAGAGCCGCTCAGGGTGAAGACCCAGGCGATCAAGTCCGCCACAGACGCCACAAACCTGATCCTCAGGATCGACGACGTCATTGCCTCCAAGAGGACCGCGCAGCCTCCGGCTGGCGCAGGGATGGGCGGGATGCCCGGCGGAATGTGTGGAATGCCTGCAGGGATGGGCGGCATGGGAATGCCCCCAGGGATGATGTAAAGGCTCATGACAATATTCAGATCGGCCCCCCCTCGGCTCGGGGCCGATCTTTTCCGCATATTCGAAGATGGGACGGCTTTGGCAGAATCGAAGAGGCCCGAGGATCCAAGATCGACATCGACCTGGTCCGCCTCCGCTACAAATCGACCCGGAATTCAGCGACGGAATTGGATCCGAAAAGATGACTCTTCCCGGCCCGTCTTCGACCTTTTTTACGGGGCGCTTCAATTACGAAAACGGAAAGCGCGCACGACTTTCTTTTTCGGCCGGTTTTTTTCCGATCAGCGGATAAAATTGGGTTTTGGAATAAGGCCCCGCTTCACTTGAACTCCAAGATGTCGTCGGAAGTGGAGTAGAGCTTTTTTCCCTTCATGATCCCGTATCCGAGCAGCATGGCAAGCCCCGAGCATAAGACGACGATCCCCATGACCAGAAGCTCGAAGGTGAGGGCTGTTTCAAGGCCTGCAAACCTGGCCAGGTTTGGAGAGACGATCAGGGACGCTCCGGTCATGGAGAGGAACAGGCCGCTGGATAGACGCCTCTCAAGCCTGACGTCCAGAGTCTCCTCTTTGGCCCGATCTGCCTCGCCCCTCTCCAATAGGTACATCTTCTTCTTGTGGTCCAGATAGTAAACGAAAGCCAGGAAGGGTATGCCTTCCATAATCAGCAAGAGGACGGGCCATTCTGTCACGATTTCACACCCCTACTGGCATATCTGAGTTCCCGTAAATAATCCTTTCGCACGACTCTTCAAATATGTAACAACAATAGATGTATGGACTGTAATATATACGGATTCGTATAGAATTGGAGAAACAAAATAAACTAATATCTTCGCCGCCATAATCGTCAGAGGAGGAAAAAATGAGTCTCAATTTCAAAAAAACGGCGTCCTTCTTGGCGGTCGTCCTCTGTGCTGCGATCTTCTCTGGATGCATCCAGTCCAGTCAGGATATCGTCGTCGATGAGAAGGGGAACGCCTTTGTCAACTTCAGCGCCATCGCCGACAAGTCCCAGGCCGGATCAGAGCTCTCTCAGCTCTCCTGGCAGGTCCAGCAGTTGGTACCGGAGCTGAATACCAACTATGAAAGGAGGAACTACACCTTTGAGGAGGATTATACTGAATACATGGTCTACGAATGGACCGCAAAGAAAAAGGTTCCCGTGACCGACATACGGGGCGCAACCTGGAAAGCGGAGAACGGATCTTACGAGTTCCAGCTGTCTCTTGACCGGGTCTTCAGCCCCGAAGAGATCGTCGAAGCCGACAAAAACGACGTGGTCATGACGATCACCTTGACGATGCCCGAAGAAATAATCATCGCCAACACGCCCTTCGTCGAGGGAGATAAGGCCAAATGGACGATCACAAAAGAGCTGCTGTCGCAAAACGATACGGTTCTCAGAGCGATCACCTAATGAGGATCTCGGGTTTTGAAATTTGTGGGGGCAAAGGCCCCTAACATATTAATTTAAATTGTTTAAATAATTTAAATTAGAATTTTTATGAAATTCCATTTAAGGTATTGGAAGATGGACGGAAAAGTATCTCGCGCCCACTTGTTCATCGGCTTTAACCAAGCCCTTTAATATTTTGGATGGAAAAGGACTTTACTCCTTTCACATCTTTGCCAGGCCACCTTCAGAATTGCCTTGGCACCATCGAGCTTGGCCGTGCTGCCACCTTTTGACTTGCACGAAGGCCACATTTTACAAGTGGGCAACCTACTACTACGCATTCATATTATTTAAACATTATGGTCCAAAAGAACTTATGAAGATGCATGCGTTCGAGGGGGAGGAAAAGATCCCTTACCAGCTCAGATTCGCCCGGAGAAATTCATATCAAATGGTCTTGTAGATCCTGTAAACGGGAGGCACATAAATATGCCTCATCCCTGTGATGGGGTTGAGACACGATCCTCAAAGATGTGGCTGTGTACTTTCTTTTTTAGAATTGTTGACAAGGTTTATTAAGGGTTAAATACACAAATAACTGAAACGGTTCGGGTTTTGCCTCAGCGGCCCAAAGGAAGGTCGGCCGTAATCCAGCAACCATTTTTCCCGGATCAAGCTGGAAAGAAGAGATGATTTTGATGGTGTACCTATCAGCTTCCAGTCTCGAGATCCTCATGGACGAGGTCAGGTGGAGAAAGTTTCGAAACCATCTGATCTTGATCGCAGTGGCGGTTCTGCTTCTCCTCCTGGCGATGTACTGCATCCCCGAATGCCCTCCCCGCTGAGGCCACCACATCGATCGCATCACCGTCGATCCCAGAAAAGGCAGAGAAGAAAATCGCGCCATCGGTAGTCCCGCTCATCGGCGCAGATTCGGGGCCATTTCGTAGCACATTACAACTTCTGGAGAGCGTCCCAGGAGAACGCACATCTTGGTCAAGAAGACAACTTTGGACGTGAACCCGAAATCCCAAGTTCGTGCCCACGAAAGCTGGACCCGGCAGTCGGATCAATCGAGAAGCTTGACCATGTAAGACTCTCTCAGCTCGTAACCGTGCCGCCGATAATAGGGCCTGGCCCCGATGCCGCTGGTGACTTTGAGCGAATCGTATCCCTTATCCGTGGAGATCTCCTCGGCCTCGGCGAGAAGCCTCGATCCAAAGCCACGGTGCTGCCATCCGCCTTTCTTTCCCAGAGGCGTCATGGGGCCGTAGACGTGAAGCTCCCTAACGTGAGCGTTCTCTGATAGCCTCAGCCTGAGAAAGCCCGCCAGGGTCCCATCATCGCCTTCGTATGAGAGGAATCGCTCCTCTCCATCGCAGGCCCTGTAAGTCATATCCCTCAAGGATACATCCACGTCCTCGGGAACGCCTCTGAGTCCCGCCTCTCTGCACCTTATGCAGTGGCAAGTTCCTCCCCTCGCCTCCAGCCTTTCTTTTGCCAGCTGGCGAAGGTTGCTCTTCTTAACGCCGGCAGCTATCTGGGGGGCCGGGATGTCCCTTTGGACCCGCTGGAGCCTGGTATAGGGAGGGATCAGCTCCTTAATCCTGGATACAAGGTTCGCGGCCTCCTCGTCTCCCAGGGGGGCGTAATCGCCCCGGAGGTACAGGTCGTAAAGCTCGGTTCCCTCCACCACCAGAGCAGGGTAGATCTTGAGGTAGTCG
>DUKF01000174.1 GCA_013329455.1 Methanotrichaceae archaeon
TACCCAGAGCTTGAAGCCCGGGCTCTCGACGGCAGCCCTCTGGGCGGTGCCCTTCTATTCAATCTGACAGGGAATGGCGCAAGGATTCAGAATGTCACAGTTCCCGTTCCCACCACCGGCCCGAGCCACTCGGTTCTGGTCACAGGCTGTTCCTGGGCCGATCCCGCAAACCTCGGAACTCCGGGAGCTACGATCTTCGATGCAGCCAGGGAGAACGGCTTGATCTGCCTCGCCATCCTCCAGCGGGGCGACTCGATCAGCATGGTCCTGGAGCAGGACGGGATCCTTTTATTCGACGACAACTCCCTCTGGGGAGCTGAACCCCTATTTGGCTCAAGGGCGCTCCTTCCCTCTGACCTCGCCGATCTGTTCCAAATCTGGAGGAACCGCTTTCCCCTCTACAATCAGGATAGAGGCGTTCCCGGGTACGTCGGATACAACGCCTGGGGGCTGGACGCGGCCGCTGATATCGTCGAGAATATGGAATCTCGCCCCTTCCTATTGATGTTGAACGTCGGGGCCGTCGACAGCGCTGGCCACAATCTGGGCCCTGAGGGATACGTCGGGACGATCTCGGGCCTCGATGTCCCCTTGGGAAGGTTGATCGAAGTCTGCGAGGCCAACGGAGTTCTTCTTTTGATCACTGCCGACCACGGCATGTCATTTACCTCCGACCGAGGCAAAGGCGGTCACTCCTCCTCAAAGTACAGCTCCGGGATGGAGTCTGTCAGGGTCCCCGCGGTCTTCATCGGGCCTGGCGTCGATGACCTCGTATTGACGGGAAACTGGTCGGAGGTGGATCTCGTTTCCACCCTTCTGGATCTCCTCGGTTTGAGCCCGGCCCTGCCTCTATCCGAGGGCCAGGTCATTCCGGTCTCAAGTTGCTGCGATCTGGAGGTCGATGTTGGGACGGTGAGTGATGTCGAGATTCGCAAGAGTGGTGATCTGGTTGCCCGGGCCACCGGAGATTCCCGATACATCTTCAGGAACCTGGACCGCGGTTCATACTCCGTGGAATCGGGCGAAAGGGAAGCTTTCGTATACCTTTGGGGTGACCAGTTCCTAGATCTGGCCAGCGGGTCCGCTCGAAGTTCGAAAGAGATCTTGCCGTCGATCTTCGACTGGCAGAACCGGAAATTCGTCGCCGCGATCATGATCCTGGTGATAAATGTCATCGGAGCAGTCCTTATCTTCAGGATAATCAGGAGAGGATGATGATCCAGATCACGGGCTTCGTCGCAGAAATTCTGAAATAATCTTTTTTCTGATCTGAAGAGCTTGTCTTCGGCTTTTTCCGCCAAATCACAGAAACTAATCGGACAACTTTACATCAAATCAAACCGACTTTTTGACCAACTTTAAATAGGACTTTTTCTGGACAAATTAGAGGTGATGATTCATGGGACTTATCGAAGAAGCCAAAGCCGGAAAGATCACTCCTGAGATGGAGATCGTGGCGAAAGACGAGGGCAAGACCCCCGAGTTCATAAGGCGGGGGATAGCAAACGGCAAGATCGTGATCCCGGTCAGCCCTTATCGCGAGACAAAGCAGATGGGGATCGGAAAGGGCCTTCGGACCAAAGTGAACGCCACCGTCGGGACGAGCAGCGATATCGTCGACGTCGAGATGGAGATCATGAAAGCGAAGGTCGCCGAGGAGGCGGGTGCCGACACTCTTATGGAGCTGTCCACCGGTGGCGACTTCTTCGATATCAGAAAGAGGGTTGTCGAGAACACGAGCCTTTCCGTCGGGAGCGTTCCTCTCTACCAGGCCTTCATCGAGGCGATAAGGAAGTACGGCGTTGGCGTTGATATGACCGAGGACGACCTCTTCAGGATCACAGAAGAGCAGGCGAAGCTCGGAACCAACTTCATGGCGATCCACACCGGGATCAACAGGATCTGCATCGATAGGATCAAGCGACAGGGCGGGCGATACGGCGGCCTCTGCAGCCGAGGTGGGGCCTTCATGGTGGCCTGGATGCTCCACAACGACAAGGAAAACCCCCTCTACAGTGAGTTCGATTATCTCTTGGAGATCTTAAAAGAGCACGAGGTCACCCTCAGCATGGGAAACGGCATGAGGGCAGGCGCCGTCCACGATGCCACCGACCGAGCCCAGATCCAGGAGCTGATAATCAACAGCGAGCTTGCTGACAAGGCTCACGACTTCGGGGTCCAGACGATCGTCGAGGGGCCGGGCCACATCCCCATAGACGAGATCGAGGCGAACGTCAAGGTGATGAAGAGGCTTTCAGGCGAGAGGCCCTTCTACATGCTCGGGCCCCTGGTCACCGACATCGCCCCGGGGTACGACCACATGGTGGCGGCGATAGGAGCGAGTCTCTCCAGCGCTTACGGAGCCGACTTCATCTGCTACGTGACTCCTGCAGAGCATCTCGCCCTTCCCAACGTCGAGGACGTAAGAGAGGGTGTCATGGCCTCCAGGATCGCTGCCCACGTCGGCGACATGATCAAGAACGGGACAAGAGACCAGGATCTCGCCATGGGCAGGGCCCGACGCGACATGTTGTGGGATGAGCAGTTCGACCTCGCTATCGATCCAGAAACGGCGGTGAAGATAAGGTCGGAGAGGGCACCGACCGACAGCAAGGTCTGCACCATGTGTGGAGACTTCTGCGCCCACAAAATAGTAGCGGAGAATATAGATCTCCGCAAGTGAAGCTCACTTTCCAATCAAGTTGGCGAAGAAACTGAGGGCCGGGGTGCTGGAGAGTGCCGCGTTCACCTTCAACTTCGCTGTGAAGGTCGTACCCCTGATGGAGATCTCGCCCTGTTTTTGGGCCTGCTGGAAGGCTTCGACAGGGTCATCTGACTCGTAGACTTTGGCGACCGCCTCCTCTTCGGCCTCCACCACGATCGTCGGGTCTTCGATCTCCCCGTCGATCGTCTTCACGATCACGGCGTTCTTCGTCTCAATGCCAGCCTGGAGGGTCGTCCCATTCGCTCTGGAGATGTTTACCTGGATTCTCTCGTCTCCAAGAAGTGTTTTTACAATCCCCGGCGCGTTTTCCACTCCCGAATTATAGGTGTCCACACCGTGTTGAATGTCGTCAAAGGTGATGGCGGATCCTGGAGCTGAAGCTATGAACGCCAGCGCCAGCAAGAGGGCAAAAATGAACGGTCTCATAGTCCTCTTTTAAGAACTTTATGATAAATAACTTTTGTCAATCAGAATTATTTTTGTTGAGTTCTGAATGAACCAGTGATGAAGAGAACCTCGAACTTGGTTTACTTCGTATCTCCTTTCAGTTATTCAAATCATCTATCGTCCCTTTGGATCCTCTAGTTGATTTTCCCTCCGGTTCGGCGAATCTTTAAGTACGTTCTTCACCGATAGTATTCCCAGTATGGACATCCTGGTGCTCTGCATAGACAGAGACGACGACCTGGGCCGCAAGGCCAGAATCGAGAGTCCCGTCGTCGGGAGGGCTGCCAACGTCGAGGCGACCCTCAAGCTGGGCCTCGCAGATCCCGAGGACTCTGACGTGAACACCATCCTCGGCGGGATCAAGGTTTACGACAATCTGGTCTCTCAGGGCAAGGCCGCCGAGATCGCCTCGGTGGCGGGAGACTCCAACGTAGGCCTCGTATCCGACGGGAAGATCGCTCACCAGATCGACGCCCTTATCGAGAGGTTTCGGCCGCATAGTGTGGTGGTGGTGTCCGACGGGGCCGAGGACGAGGCGATCCTGCCCATAATCCAGTCCAGGGTCAAGGTCGACGGCGTAAAAAGGGTTCTCGTAAAGCAGAGCCACAACCTGGAGAGCACTTATTATCTCCTCAAACAGGTCTTCAGGGACCCGAAGATCAGCCACACCTTCTTCATCCCCATCGGCCTTGCCCTTCTCATATACTCGACCTTCAGCTTTTTGGGACGGTCTGAGCTTGCGGTGATCGCCATCCTCGCCGCTGTCGGCGTCTACCTACTCTTCAGGGGTCTGGGCCTTGACGACTTCATCGACAGCACCAAGCAGACCTTCAAGGGCAACCTTTACCGGGGTAAGGTGGCCTTCGTCACCTACGTTCTTGCAGCGGTCCTGGTTCTGATCGCCACGATCCAGGGGTCTGCCGAGTTTTGGGACTACTACACCGGCGACATTTGGTACGGCTACCTAGTCCTCCTGATGGTCTTCGTCAACTACAGCGTTTGGTGGTACGTGGCCGCGGGAATATGCATAAACCTCGGCAAGATCCTGGACATTTACATAGAGGGTGTAGGGGACGAGAGAGCCTACTCGTACCCCTTCTTCATCTTCGCAACGGGCCTCATATTCTGGAGCGCCAGCGTCTTCATTTTGGTCAACAGCGCTGGTATGGCCTTCCCCCTGATCTCGGACCAGAGCACCGAGTACCTGGCGGCCTCGGCGGTTCTGGCGATCCTGATCACGCTCATCGGGGTGAAGATCTCCCAGAAGATGGTGAGCAGAAGATGACGATGATGTCCATGGGGATGTTTTTCTGATCGAGATCGATGCAAACGGCGAAAGCTGCCTTTGCGACTTCACCTTTGACTTCTACTGGCAGCACGAGGGGTCTCGCCTTGATCCCGACGAGGTCGTCTCAGGCTCTCTGACTTGCCGAGATCTGGTGGAGACCCTGAAGCGGGGCGAGACCGTCAGGATTCGGGGCGACGTCGGCGGTCGTCTTGGGTCCAGTATCGGGGTGGATCTTGCCAGCTTCGGCGGAACCGGCGGTCCCATTGAACTGACAGGGCCGGTGATCGTCGACGGGGACGTCGGGCCCCGGATGGGGATCAGCATGCTTCGAGGCTCGATTTACGTCAGCGGGAGTGTTGCCTCCCCGCTTGGAAACGTGATCGAGGTCGAGTCGGACAGGACCGGCTACCAAAAGTACGTCTCCGTGACCGAGGTTCTGGAACAGGGCGGCCAGGTCCTCTCGCCCAACCTTTTGGACGAGGGGGTGCTCGTCCTGAGGGACGGGCTTCTCAGGGAGACCCTGGCGGCGAGGAATAAAGCGGAGAAGGTCCTGAGAGTTGAGGGAGACGCCGGGATGAGCGCGGGGATACTGATGAAGTCAGGCCTGCTGGAGATAAGGGGCGATGCTGGCAGGAACACCGGCGTCCTGATGAGAGGCGGAAGGCTCATCGTTCGCGGAAAGTGCGACGACTTCACGGCGGCGGAGATGAGGGGTGGGGAGATCTTCGTTGCGGGCGACGCCGGCGGTTACATCTGTGCCAAGATGAGAGGCGGCGCCGTCTACGCTCCTAAAGGAAAGCCGATCCCTCCGGCGAGGGTGCAGGTTCTGAAGGGCGATGAAGCCGGCCTCGTCTCAAGGGTTCTGGGCGTAAACTCCTTCCAGGCCATGATGTACAAGAAGTTCGGCCTGTGATCCTGAACTGAAACTCCTGACAATTTTTAACTCAATCAGAAAAACGTCTTGAGAAGATATCAGTAGATCTCCTCAAGGTCCTCGATGTAGGCGAAAGCGTCATCGAGCTGCTTTTTGGCCCTGGTCTTCCTGCCCTTCTCGTCCTGGATAGCCTGGGCAGCCTGGGCGTAGAGCATCTCCAGGTCAGGGACCTGGCCCAGGGTGAAGACCGAGAGGATCTTCGGCTTGCCCTTCTTTATGATGATCCCCTTGAAGACCTGGCCGATCTTAGTCGAGAGCTTCTCGACGGATTTTGTAATTTCGTCGACGTCTAGAGACTCTCTAGACCCCTGGATGATTATCATCGCCCTTGCAGCGTCCTCGTATACGTTGGCGGGGTAAAGTAGCCCTCCGGGCTTGATGCTTCCTTCGATGGCCGATGTGAGCGATGTCGTCTTCTTATCCGACTCGTAGAAGCCGAGAGTTCCCATCCCAAGGCCACCTCGCATCACAGTCTTGAAATCGCCAAGGTCGGTCACCGAGAGCATCTCGCTGTCCAGGGACTCGATGAGGAACAAGATCCGCTCTGCCACCATATCGTTGATCTTATCGTAGGCGGTCTTTATGTCGCCGCTAAGCCTCTTTAGGTATTGGTTGTCCACCAGGATTATGCCGTCGGACTCGACCTCCATGATGTCCCTCATGCTGAAGGCCGCGTTCTGGAGGTATATCGACCCCTCCTCCCTGAAGGGTAGGACCATGACAGCGATCACGGTGATGTTCTTGTACCGCTCCCTCAGCTCGTGGATTATCAGCGGCGTGAAGGAAGATCCAGTCCCGCCGGAGGCCGAGGTCATAACGAAGGCAATGTCGAAGTCTCCCCTCCTCTCGATCTCCTCCATGATCATGTCCCGGTTGTCCCAGAAACCCTGTTTTCCTATGCTCCGATTTGCTCCGACCCCGTGAAGGTTGGGGACGTGAAACCTGTCCTTGGCGGAGGTGAACTTCAGCTCCTTGAGGTCGTTGACGGCGGTGTTGATCGCCAGGGTCTCAACCCTGCTTGGAAACTTCTGTCTTGAATAATATTTTGAGAGCTTGGAAGATCCGCCGAAGGACTCCTTGTTGACCGCGTCGAGTATCCTGTTCCCACATTGGCCGATCCCCAGCATTAATACGTTCAACATAGATCTCAGTCCAGACGTCTTAAAATGCAACGGTATTCAACTGCGACTATCCACGTTTCGATAGGCGTTTTATCTGCCCTTATTCGGGACCCTTCAGCTCGTTCCATCCGATGTATCCCCAAACTCCAACTTAATATTTATATTCTTTGTACCTTCTGAACAGCCAGAAACCCAATATCAGGACGGGCACGATCAGCAGGTAATAGAGGTACTTGTGCTCCCTCTCAAGGACCGCGACCTCGAAGCCGGTCTCCTTTTGCATCATCTCCCCGTCGCCCTGGTAGCTGGCCACAAGGTTGATCGCGTAACTTCCGCTCCGAGACCCTTTGATGGTCGCTGAGTACATCTCTGACTCTCCTGGAGGAATCTCAAAGAAGCTCTTATCGAGGTTTCCTTTTACAGGCTCAAGACCGTTCCCGTCGGATTTGACCTCAGCACTGACCTCAACCCTGTAAGCGCTGGCATCGCCCTTGTTCTCGACAGTGACGTTTATTGTCCCCTCTCCGCCGTGCTTGATAGGCCCTGGCGGGTCGACTTTCAGAACCAGATTCGGCATTCTCTTGGGTTTGATCTCGATGCTGATGGAAGGCGAGCTCGCTGAGTAGATCGTCGACTTGGAGTCGGCGTACCTTGCTACCGTCACCGGCATATTCACATCTCCCACCGTGACCGCCACCATCGAGTAGACAGCAAGGTCAGACTCGCCGGGTTGGAGCTGGTTTTTGATCTTGGGTGGATATCCTGCAAGGTATCTGAACTGGGGCAGTGGTGGCGAATCCTGGACCACGATATCTCGCGCGGTATCGTTCCCGGTGTTCGTCACAGTGATGGTCACCTTCACCTCGTCTCCGGCGCTGATGTCGGTCTTGTCCACGGTCGCCTGAACCGCAAGCTTGGGCAGGTTCTTGGGTGCCATCGCCCTCTGGGTCACGTACTTTTGAGGATATCCGTAATCCGACCTGTACTCCGCCCTCATCCTGACCGTCTCCTCATCGAAGATGTCGATCACCGTGAGAGTCAAGCCGCCACGTTCTGCGCCCTCGTCGAAGTTCGCATCCCTGTGGTCTTCCATCACCCTCCAGTCTTCGAAATCGCTGGCCCTCCTCCAAACCTTGACCTCTATAAGCCCGTCCATGACCGATACGACGCTTATCAGCTCCACACGATAGTCTCCGATCTTGACGCCTTCGCCCGCCCTGAAGGAGAACTCCCGGGAGGTGGTCTCGTCATCCTCTTCGTCGTCATCGTCAGAAGCCGCGGCTGCCATCGGCATCAGTAGTATGGGCGACGCCAAGAGCGCGAGTACCACAAGATAGATCAGACGCATTCCCACTCACCGAAGTTAGATCTGACTGACGTAGCCAAGGGCTAAAGCACCTGGGGTTCTAGTGTTAGCAGGGTTCATGCTAGAGCACCTTTAGGGCCGCCAGTGGTCCCTTCAACCGAATCTCTTTCTTCGGCTGATCGATCTATGCATGGACGCATTGCGATATTGAACCCAGCGTTGCTGTCCGCATGATCAACGTGTCCACATACAGGACACTTGAATTTTTTCCTGTTTCTGTCCCCCATGTGTCCGCATCTGCTACACGATTTTGATGTGTATGCTGGATCAACATAAGCAACTTCTACACCAAGCAGCTTAGCCTTGTACTCTATCATCTGTTGAAGTTGATAGAAAGACCAACTGTTCTTAGCATAGCGAAACGACTTTGTTTCCTTTTTACTGGATCGGATGCCAGCTAGATCTTCGAGCTTGATACCGTTTCCCGTCTCCTTTGCCGTATCTACGATCTTCCTAGATACTTTATGGTTAATATCCCGAACAATATTACTCTCCCGTTTCTTGATTTGCTTAACCTTCTTGTACTTACCTTTTCTCTGAAGACCTTTTCTTAAGTTTTTATATTTCTGATGAACATGATGTGCTGACTTTCCAAGCTTCAGGACTTTACCGGTTTCTGGATCAGAGGCAACTGCTA
The DNA here is from genome assembly GCA_013329455.1 of Methanotrichaceae archaeon. Lineage (GTDB taxonomy): Archaea > Halobacteriota > Methanosarcinia > Methanotrichales > Methanotrichaceae > Methanocrinis > Methanocrinis sp9297u. The sequence continues at coordinate 8,519 of DUKF01000174.1, forward strand.
TATGCCCCGTGGTGTTCCGATCGACTCCTATCCATCCAGAAGGAACAAACGGTTCAGGTTCGGGAATAGTTACCGACACGTAGGCATAGATGTTATCCAGTTCAATTTGGTTGATCTTCTCAAAGGTATTGGGAAAATCGTATCTCAGGTGTAGTTTAAGACATGGTACATAGATGGTCCTAGAATCTTGGTCTACTTTAATACCCTGATGAGGGACCGCCAACTTAACACTTTTTGCTTTCTTAGCCCTACGGTCCTTGCTATATTTCCGTAGGATCTGGTTGGATATCATTGACTTAAGACCGATGTGCTTAACATCTTTGGAGCTACGGCTTCTGGTCTCAATAGCATAGTCGGCAACCTTCT
>DUKF01000057.1 GCA_013329455.1 Methanotrichaceae archaeon
GTCGTCAATGCTCCGGCCGTGATAGACGAGCCAGTCGACGCCGCCCAGCTTGAACCCGGCCGGGTTTCCAACGAAGGTGACGTTCTTCTTGAAGATACTCTGGAGGGACTCGGAAAGGGCAGGCTGCGGCTCCGCCTGCCTGACAACATCGTGATTTCCCGGAGAGAAGACGATCTGAATCCTGTCCGGAATCTGGTTCAATAGCTCCGCTGCCCGCTCGTACTGCTCCCAAATATCCTTTATGGCGAGGTCCCCCTCCTGGCCGGGATAGATCCCGATACCGTCGACGAGATCTCCTGCAATGACGGCGTACTTCACATTCGAGGCGATGCCCAGGGGGTCGTCCACCTCCTCGTTGATCCAGTCGAGGAACCGGTTCCAGGCATCCTCCATGAAGTAGGTGCTCCCGACGTGAATGTCCGAAAGGAGGAGCGCCCCGCCCTCTCCGGTCTCGATCAGGGAGCGGGCCTGAAGGTCCGGCCGGACGAGAGTTTTGCCGAAGAACCTACCCTTCCCATCAGTGGTCCCGATGACCCCGATCACCTCGTCAAGGACCAAGCTTGCGACGTCCTCTGACCCGGGAACGCCCTTCTGGAAGATCACCATGACCATCCCCGTCGGGTCCTCCAGCTCCACCACCTTGTTGCCCTTGGCGCTGGTCCTCACGTTCATCACCATCCCTATGATGGAGATATCCCTTCCTGCGATGTCTTTTCTCAGGCTCTCGATCGGCCTTGCGTTAAGCCTTCCCGAGAGCATCTCTCTTATCCGCGAGTACCGGTCCCGGAAGTACCTGATGAAGTCCTGGTACTCCCCGACGCAAGTGGACCTGCCGGTTATGTCGCTCAAAACTTCCAGAGGGGACGGAATCGCAGGGACAGGAGGGGCCAGATCCTGTCGGAGAGAGGAGCGGACGTCGAGATGGCTGACGGCTGAAAGCTCCGAATGCGGTGAGCCGAGCTTCTCTTTTCTGACTGGAACACTCTGGTCCTTAAGCCCAGAATCGCCCACCATTTTCAGGGCTTTGCGTTTCTTCTCGACCAAAAGATTCGGACGCTCGCCCTCGATGACCTCGACCCCGAGGGCGGAGATCATATCTGAAGATGGAGGCGCTTCGAGGGATTCGGATGTCGCCACCTGAGCCGATGGAGGATATCCTTCGAACGATTCTGACGGATCTGAAGCTGAAGGGCCCAAGTGTGACGATTTCTGATGGGAAAATCCGCCGTTGCCCAAAACCCGCTCTATCCAGCGGGGACAGCGCTCGATCTCAGATACCCCCACCACCAACGTGGAGCGTTCAAGGCCCCCAATCACACCCTCGACCAGCTCGTCGGAGGGCCCTGGGTAGGAGGCGATCAGCTCCAGGGCCTCGGGATCTATCATGTATCCCTCCTCGGCGAACCGCTGAACGATCTCCTGCATCAATAGGCCAATATGGCCAGCGCCCGTAGATAAAGATGGCAGGTGGCCCGAGACGAGCCTGTGACCCTTGCCATTCATATTAAGAGATGGCGTTGGGGAAAATCTGGCAAAACTCTCGACTTGAGGATTTCAGGGCGGGCGGATCTCCAGGGATAGCCGCACCGAAAACGGTTATATCGGTAATGTACAGATAAAGCAGCCCGATGAAACTGATAGAGTGGCTCAAAGGAGAGGGGCAGATTCAGGGCTTTCTCCGGGACCTGATATTCGTCGCCGTGGTGGTGGGCGCGATCTCGATATTCTCTCAGGTCACGCTGGGGGTCTGGACTCCCATGGTGGCCGTGGAGTCGGGGAGCATGTACCCCAACATGAAGGTGGGGGACATAATCGTGATCCAGGGAGCGTCCAGAACCAATGTCGTCACCTGGGAGGAGGGAGTGGCTGAAGATTACTACACCTTCAACAACCCAGGAAACGTCATACTTTACAGGCCCTACGGGAAGGAGAAGCTGACCCTGACCGACCAGGCGGCTCACATATTTCTCCGGAGACCCTATCCTCCCGACAAGGCCACCCCTGTGATTCACCGGGCGATGCGATGGGTAGACGAGGGCGAGCCGATGTGGGAAGGGGGACCTGCAGCTCCCTTTGCCGGCTACATCACTAAAGGTGACAACAACTCCATGATCGACCAGAACGCAGGCCAGCTCCTCGGCGTCGTCAAGGAGAGCTACTTCAATGAACAGATGGCCAAAGGCATGATCGAAGAGGTGGGGAACGGAACCTATCTCGACCACGAGTTCGGGTACACCTTCATAAGACGGGGTGACGAGACCTACGTCATCTTTGGCATAAACTACCTGATGCCGGTCCGCGAAGATTGGGTTATCGGCGTTGCACGCTTCAGGATCCCGATCATCGGATACGTGAGATTACTTCCAAATATAATCGGAAACGAGATAAGAGACCTTTTGAGCTGAATCGAATGGAGGTCTCAAGTCTCCTGATCAGGATTGAAGCCCGCGCTCTCCGAACGGGCCACTTAGGAGATCGCAGACCCGCCCGATCGTTGCGACCTTCCCGGCCAGAAGGTCCCCGCGGATCGCAAAACCGGATCGGGCGGTACACGGCCAGCACCCGCAGGCCGACTACGGTGCTGAGGCCAGTTTCCTCGCCACCACAGCCCAATGGTCCTGGTGGTAGGGGCGGAGGTTGGAGACGGAGATCAGCTCGACCCCCTCCAGCCGCTCGATCTCTGCCCTGCAGACCTCTTTTGGATCCGAAGTTACGTCCACGCTCCTCGCCTTGATTATCAAAACGAGGGTTCCCCCTGGCTTCAGGTAACGTGCAACGTTTCGGCTTGCGATCTCGGCCTGGTTTCTCTGGGCCACGTCCTGATAGACCAGATCTGCGGGCTCAAGGAATGATGCGTATCTTTCGGGCAGGGAGGCGTCTTCGAGAAGGGGTATGATGTTATCGCGAGCCTGACACAAGCCGAGGAGGTCGCGCATCGACCTTGGCGAGAACTCCACGGCGTAGACGAGGCCGTCAGGCACGAGGTCGCTCACATGGCTCACCGTCGTCCCTGTAGCGGCGCCGAGGTAGAGCACTTTCGAGTCGGGCCTGATGTTCAGTTCGGAGACGAGGGTCGCGAGGCCTCCGGCGAGGTGGCTCTTGATCAAAAGGGCTGCGAGCTTGCTTCGGTGAGGGTCCCAGATCCGAAGACCTTCGACGATCCTCTCCCCGTAAACAGGGACTGGGACCTTGGGGCGCGTCGCTATCCTCATCTCGCCATGAAGATCGAGGACGTAAATTCCGGAAAGAACCTCAGAAACTTGCAAACTCCAGGCCACCTCCCTTGCGATCTTTGGTCGTCTCGCCCTTCCGCTGAAGGGAGCTTCAGAGCTCGTTCCCCAGAGATGTGGTGGTCAATTTTACGTGTTTTACACCTTTGAGGGCCATCATCTTCTCAGCCGCCTTCCTGACTTCTTGTCCCTCGCCCCTGAGGGTGACGATCTCGAGGCAGTTGTCGTGATCCAGGTGGACGTGAAGTGTCGACTGGATGATGTCCACGAAGTCGTGCTGGATGTTGGTGAGGGTATCTACGAGGCCTCTCTGGTGATGGGAGTATACCATGGTGATGACCCCGACCCGATCGCCCTTGACGTCACCCATCCACTCGTAGTGGACGATGTAGTTCCTGATCGCGTCCCTGATCCCCTCAGACCGAGAGGAGTATCCCCTCTGCTCGATTATGCCGTCGAACCTGGTCAAGAGCGATTCTGGAAGAGACACCCCAATTCTCATAAGTTCCTGTTCCATAAAGCACACCTAATGTAGGTATTTGAGTCTTATATAGTAATAAATCTATTGGCGAGATTTCTGAATAAATAGAACGATAGTCCCAGATCTGGAGAGATGAAGCATAAAAGCTTTAGATCACGCCCGGAAAAGCTCCCTCCAGCATGCCAGATATAGCGATCATCGGCGAAAAGACCTTCCTATTTGAGAAGCTCCTCGATGAGGCCGGACGGGAGTACCAGTTCGTAAAGCCCGAGATCTTCGGGAGCCCCTTTCTTCCCAGGTTCAGGGTGGTGGTGATACCGACGGGTTTTGCAAACCCCCAGTACTCCAAAGTTCTTCCAGCCCTCAAAGCCTCGAAGTCCAGGATCGCGGAGTTCCTGGAGAAGGGCGGGGTCCTCACGATCTATGGCCCCCTCGTCCCCGATCACGAGTACGAGTACGAATGGCTGCCCCTCTCCCTCAAGTACATTGGCGAGTACGGAAATACGGAGCTCGTCCCGGCTTCGGACCACCGCTGCACCTCACTCGTCGACGCGAAGACCGCTGACTGCGACGGCTACCTCATCCCAGGAGAGGGTTTTGAGACGGCCCTTGCAGACTTCAAGGGTAGATCGGTCCTTGTGATCGGGAAGTTCGGCCGCGGGAAGATCGTCGCCACCACGATCCACGAGTTCCCGTCTGTGGACTACCTCCGCTGGGCCGCCGAAGAGGGCGAGCCCGCCAAGATCTGAAGAGGGACGACGGAAGAAGAGGAGTGGAGAAGACGTGTCGAGGGAAATAGAAGAAGAGAAAGGTGAAGAAGAAGACGAGGAGGAAGAAGAGCTTGAGGAGGTCTCCGACGAAGAACTCTTCAGAGAGCTAGAGGCCCTCGGCGCGCGAAAGAGGAGCAGGCGGCGCGAGGAGATCGAGGCTGCCTTGAAGAAGGCCGATACCGGAAAAGGCGCTCTCATCCTCCTCAACATCGAAAGCGGCGAGAGCCACACCTTCGACAGCTACCCGGAGGCTCTCGAGTACATGGGAAAGCAGAAGGGAAGGTGGTACTTGGCTCCAAGGGCCATCGACATAGACTCAATCAAGAGGTGATCAGCAACCCTTTCAAAGCACAACAATTTTCTTTCATGGGAGAAGAAGAAGAGCCCATGAGACAGTTCGTCCTCTCTCCAGCAGCAGGAAAGCGGCTCATCGGCAAGGCCCTGGCGGAGCATCCCGCCATCAAGACCGCCCTCGATTCTAGAACCGTCGTCATCATCGCCGGAACGACGAACGGCTATGTGGCCGAAGAGATCCTCGCGAAGATCGGCCAGGCTGAAGAGTTCTCGCGGCGGAGGTTCTTTCGGGGGATCACCCTTCCGCCGTGGCTGCCTACGAACGAAGCCGGAATGCTCCCTGACCATGGCGACTTTCCGGGCGACGTGATAATTTCAAAGGGCGTCTGGCAGAAGGGCAAGACAATCCTCAATGTGGTCAACGACCTGGAGGAAGGCGACGTTATTTTAAAAGGCGCAAACGCCCTCGACCTCTCCAGTTGGCAGGCCGCCATCTTGATCGGCCATCCGAAAGGCGGCACCATCGGCCTCGCTTTGCAGGCGGTAGTCGGTCGGCGCGTCCGGCTGATCATGCCCGTGGGTCTCGAAAAGCGCGTCTTCTCCGATCTCACAGATCTGGCAGTCCGGCTGAACGCGCCGGGCGCCGAGGGGCCGCGCCTTCTGCCGGTTCCAGGGGAAGTCTTCACCGAGATCGATGCGATAATGCTGTTGACCGGCGCAGAGGCAGAGCTTGTCGCCGGGGGCGGCGTCTTTGGCGCTGAGGGAAGCGTCTGGATCGCGGTCACCGGGAGCGAGGAGGAGATGGAAGCGGCGGAGAAGCTGCTGAAGTCCGTGGCTTCGGAGCCGGGGTTCGAGCTGTGAGACGATGGTTTTTAAAGAGGTGACGAACATCTTGTTTAGCGTCCCATTGATCGCTCAGCTGCAGTTAGGGCCAGGTGACAGAGAATGTCGTACAAGGCAACAGTCTTCAAGGTAATGATCGCTTCGCCAGGAGACGTTCTAGAAGAGAGGAAACTGATACGTGAAGTCTTGCATGAATGGAACGATATCCATTCCGAGATGCGCAAAATCGTCCTTCTCCCAGTCGCATGGGAAACCCATTCTTCACCCGATATGGGCGACCGGCCGCAGGCGATAATTAACAGACAGCTCAAGGATTGTGACCTTTTGGTTGGGGTTTTCTGGACAAGGATAGGAACAGCTACTGGCGAGTACCCAAGCGGTACAGTTGAGGAAATTGAAGAGCATATCAAGAAGGAAAAACCTACGATGCTCTACTTTTCTTCCGCATCAGTCCGTCCTGACAACGTTGATCCTGACCAATATTCTGAGCTGAAGAAATTTAAAGATTCTTGCGAGTCGAGGGGCTTATTTGAAAAATATTCTGATACCGTCGAGTTCAAAGACAAGTTCGACAGACAACTTCAACGCAAATTAAACTCAGAGCCATGCTTTACCGAATTACTGCAATCATACACTGAATCAGCAGGAGAAAGCACTATTCTTTTGAGTCCAGAATTGTCCATGATGGCTCAAATCCTACTTAAAAAAGCAAGTTTATCCGATGATGGGATCATTATTCATACTTATTTTGGTATTAAAATTGGAGAAGAGTCAAAAGATTATCAAAGCATGAAGCCGAGAGAAATTGCTGAATCCGAAAGTGCTGTAGAAGAATTAGAGAGATTTGGATTGATTAAAGACCAGGGATATGAGCGAGAAGTATTCAAAGTCACTAGAGAAGGATTCGAAAAAGCAGATTCGGTAATATTATGATAACCTAAACAGAGAGTAACTATTCATTAAATCCAATTGAGGTTTCTTGAGACGTGTAATACCACACTGCAAGGTGAATAAATGATAATCATTCGAGAAGAAAACCCCGAAGACATCGAAGCGATCAGGAAGATCAACGAAGAGGCCTTCGGCCAGCCGGCAGAAGCAGACATCATCGACAAGCTTCGGGAGGCTTGCGAGGACTTCCTATCCCTCGTGGCGGTCCAGGGAGAAGAAGTGATTGGCCACATCTTCTTCAGCCCGGCATCGATCGGAGGAGAGGGGGCAACCCTTGAGGTTTCGGGCATGGGCTTAGCGCCAATGGCAGTTTTCCCGAGATGCCATGGCCAGGGGATCGGTTCTCTTCTGATCCACACCGGGATAAAGATGCTGAAGGAGAAGGGCTACCCATTCATCATCGTCCTCGGCTACCCGGAGTACTACCCGCGCTTCGGCTTTGAGAGAGCGTCTCGGTACGGCATCCACAGCCAGTGGTCAGAGGTCCCCGACGAGGCCTTCATGATCCTGATCCTGAACAAGTCGGCGATGGTCGGAGCATCAGGCGTTGCCAGGTATCGAAAAGAGTTCGACGATGCGATGTGAAAGTATGAAAATGGCGCTGAAGCGCACGGACTGTTGCCCGCAGCTCAGCGCCGAGTTTGGGTAGAGGTTGATAAGGATCGAATGGATAAAAAGAAAGAGTTCTATTTCACCTCATGTTGTTCTTCTTCCTAAGATGCATTGCCCCCCATATCAGGCCTATAACGACCGTAGCTGTGAAAGCCAGAGCGCTTAATAATATGCGATCGTTTATGTATAAAATATAGCTTATTATTAAGCCCGCTATACCGAACAGAATCGTATTTTCATCGCGATTCATCTTTATCCGACCTCAAAAGTCTCGATCACTCTTTGCCGTTCTGGAATAGATGCGATAGATGGGAAGATGGGATAGAGGAAATTGACGGAATAGATTCAGATTCCTAAAGTTACCGCTTCTGGACATCCTCCCTGGTCCTTCGCCGCGACTTGAGGGAGAGATCGCGTCCTGTCGCCGTAGAGAGCTTCCTCCACTCCACCAGGTGATGAACCTGTTCGATGATCTTGTCCAGATGCTTTGCTTCCACTTCGGGCGTCAGCTTGCCGGAATCTAGCTCTTCCAGGAACTCGGCGAGCTTGTTTCTGATGCCGGACGCTTCAGCATCGTCCTTGTACCTCGAACAGATCTTTTCCAGCTCTTGGAAGGTGCCGGTCAGAGACTCTTTGAGGATGTTATGTGCCTCAGCAGGTCCGGTCTTTGCCACATCCAGTTCCTCTTTTGCACTCTTTAAAAGCGTCTCAATGTCCTGAAAGATATATCCGCTCGCCTCGACCATTATATCGACCTCTCCGAAATATCGATCACTCTAAATCCACCCAATGTAACGCATCGAAAGGTAGACGATGAAGATCCCTCCGATGAAGAGCGAGATCGTAGCGCACATGGACGCAATCCACATGATGAAGTAGATCTTGACGCGAACGTCCTTCTTATTCAACATCCGCTCCAGATAATAATCCTGATGCAGAGATCACACCTCCTTTATCCTTCAGGACGTAGAGATCAGGAATGCGTACTGAGTGGCCGAGGGTAGCTCCCTCCTCAGCCTGCGCACGTCAGTCCTGAATATCACCATCTCGTCGGTGGTCTTTCTCTCCTCCCCAAGGATCGCCTGTACGATGTCGCAGTATACCCGACCCCTTATCCTGGCGGCAGAACGGCCGTAATCAGGAGACATTTCGATCAAAAGGGGGAGCCTGAGCCTTTCAGCCTCCTTTCCCCACTTCGACCCTATGATCCTCTCAATCGTCTCGAGCTCCTCCTTCCTGATCCTGTAGCTGGATCCATCCCGAGAAACTACTCTTGGCTTCTCCTCTCTCAGCAGCTCTCCGAGGGTCTTTCGCTCCGCCGGAAGGTGATCGTTCAGCGATCTGACCAGCTTTGCGAAGACCCTCGATTCAGAGTCCATCTCACCCTCTTGCCCTCTTATCCCCTACCCTTTTCTGTGCGGGACTATGGGGATGAGCATCATGACGCCTATGAGCTCCTCTTTATTTACCGACCCATCAACTCCTGCCACAAATAGCGCATGATCCGCCGAACGGTCGAGTTCGATGGGCATCGCTATCTTCTCGCCGATGCTTACCACCTGACCGATTCCGTGCCGGCCGTAAGGGCTTATAAGCAGGATGGTGTTTCGGGGAATCGCCACTTTTTTTATCTTCACCGGCTTTGCATCGCCAGATCTGAAGTCCTTATCCTCTTCGGCGATCAGATAGTCGACTCGGCAAGTATCTTTGAGAGCGAAGTCGAAAGGCTCCCTCTTCCGCTCGTCGATCTCCTCGATTATTTCCTTTACCCTGTGGGTAATGACAGGCATCTTTTCACCTCAGATCGCCACTGCCCCTTCTTCGCCCGCCTCGATCGCAGCTTTTATCTTCTTGAGACGGGTGAAGTTCTCCCTCTCCATCTCGGCAAGCCGCATCCTGATGTGAATCGCTGTCGCTTTGAGGCGTGGTATAACGATGTACTCGAGCGCGTTCACCCTCCGTTTCGTCTTGATCACCTCGCTTGCGAGGCTTTCTACGCTCTGCTGCACCTCGGCTAGTTTTATCACCTCTTGGATAGCCTCCTCAAAGTTTTTGGCGGCGTCGTCCACCTTGGAAGAGGTATCTGCAAAGCCGTACCCCCGATCGATCATGCTCCTTTTGACGTCTTCAGTCGTGATCATTGGAACTTTAACGCCCATGATATTCATCGCATCCACGTCGATCTTGATCTCTTGACCTGTCACCTGGGATATCTGCCAGACGGCGTCTGAACCCATCACCGCCTGGGCCATGAGCAAATCCTTGAAAGCCTCCGCAAGTTTCTCGTTTGTGCTGTCACTCGATTCGTGTACCCTCTGAACCACATCCAGAAACTCGGAAACCAGAGCATCTCGCTTCTCTTTCAGGAGTTTATGTCCCTTCTCGGCGAGGACGATTCTTCGCCCCAGTTTCAAGAGCTCCATTCTGGTGGGACTTATCCCCTCGATGATCTCTGCCATATGTTTGGCACCCCCTCACGAGAGGCTAGGCGGTTCTGTAATTTGGGTGATACTTTTTGATGTATTTCTCATCGATCCTCTTGAGTTCACCCTCAGGCAGATCTGCCAATAGGTCCCACCCAAGATCGAGGGTCTGCTCGATGGTTCGGTCCTCGTCACTCCCTTGAGTCACGTACTCCTTCTCGAAACGATCTGCAAACTTGAGATACAGCTGGTCTCGCGTTGAGAGCGCCTCCTCTCCAACGACCGCAACGAGATCTCGCATATCACGCCCCTCTGCATACCCGGCATAGAGCTGGTTCGATACGCCAGAGTGATCCTCCCGCGTCCTCTCGGGACCGATCCCCTCGTTCATCAGCCTTGAAAGGCTTGGCAGAATGTCCACCGGAGGATAGATCCCTCTCCTGTGCATCTCTCGGCTCAACACGAACTGGCCTTCAGTGATGTAGCCGGTAAGATCAGGTATCGGATGGGTGATGTCATCATCCGGCATGCTAAGTATCGGAACCTGCGTGATCGAACCTTTGGAGCCTCGAACCCTGCCAGCACGCTCGTAGTGGGTCGCAAGATCTGTATACATGTAGCCGGGGTAGCCTCGCCTCCCAGGAACCTCTTCTCTTGCAGCCGATATCTCTCGCAGCGCCTCGCAGTAGTTCGTCATATCGGTCAGAACCACCAGGATATGCATATCGCAGGTATAGGCGAGGTACTCGGCCGCGGTAAGCGCCATCCTCGGGGTGATGATCCTCTCGATGGCAGGGTCGTCTGCAAGGTTGATGAAAGCTACAATCCTCTCAAGCGCACCGGTCCTCTCGAAATCCCTCATGAAGAAGCTCGCTTCTTCGTGAGTGATCCCCATCGCAGCGAAGACCACAGAGAAGGGCTCCTCCGTGCCACGGACCTTTGCCTGTCGCGCGATCTGTGCCGCAAGATCGTTATGCGGCAATCCCGCTCCTGACATGATGGGTAGCTTCTGGCCACGTACCAGGGTGTTGTTCCCATCGATCGTTGAGACTCCTGTCTGGATGAACTCGTTAGGGAAGGCCCTCGCGGTTGGGTTGATCGAAGCGCCTGCTATGTCGAGATACTCCTCGGCGATGATTTCAGGACCTCCATCTATGGGCCTGCCGAGGCCATCGAAGATCCTGCCCATCATATCCACCGATACCGGCATCCTCATGATGTCGCCTGTGAACCGGACCTTCGTCATGCGTGTATCAATCCCGCTGGTTCCCTCGAAGACCTGAACCACTGCGACGCCCTTTCGAGACTCCAGCACCTGACCCCGCTTGGTACTGCTATCGGGTAACACTACGTCCACTATCTCACCATAGGCCACGCCCTCAACGCCTTCGACCACCATGAGAGGGCCTGCCACCTTGGTGACGGTCGTATATTCACGAGTTGTGGTTTTTGCCATCTGATTTACCCCTCCAGTGCAGAAAACTGGTTCTCGATCGCCTTGAGCATCCCATCGTACCGATCTGGAAACTCAGTATTGGGCACGTACTTCATCCTGGAGATCTCATCTTTCACCGGGACCATCTCGATCTTCGCGATAGACGCTCCAGCATCCATCGCCTTCAACGCCCTGTCATAGAAGGCGAGGATCGTCCTTGCCATCATCAACTGCTTCTCCTTGGAGCAGTAGGAGTCTATCTCGTCGTAGGCGTTCTGCTGGAGGTAATCCTCCCTCACCATCCTTGAGACCTCGAGCACCAGCCGCTCCCTCTCCGGCAACGCGTCCGCACCTACCAGCTGCACGATCTCCTGGAGCTCCGCCTCCTTCTGGAGCAGCACCATCATCTCAGTGCGAATTTCGTGGAAATCCTCTGCAACGTTCTTTTTGTACCAATCTCCGAGCACGTCGAGATAGAGAGAATAGCTTCGAAGCCAGTTGATGGCTGGGAAGTGTCTTCTGTCTGCGAGCGTTGAGTCCAGGGCCCAGAAGACGCTGACCACACGGAGCGTGTTCTGCGAGACTGGCTCAGAAAGATCGCCACCTGGCGGCGAGACCGCTCCCACCAGAGAGACCGAACCCTTCCGCTCCTCGCCGGATCCAAGAGTTATCACACGTCCGCCCCTCTCGTAGTAATCGGCCACTCTGGAAGCAAGGTAAGCGGGGTATCCTTCTTCACCGGGCATCTCTTCGAGCCTTCCTGAAACCTCCCTCATCGCCTCTGCCCAGCGTGACGTCGAGTCTGCCATAACCGCCACGTCGTAACCCATATCCCGATAGAACTCGGCTAGAGTCACCCCTGTGTAGACCGACGCCTCTCTGGCTGCTACCGGCATGTTGGAAGTGTTTGCGATGAGCGTCGATCGCTCCATCAGCTTCTCGCCGGTTGTGGGATCGTCGAGAAGCGGGAAGGTGTCCAGCACCTCTGTCATCTCGTTTCCGCGCTCACCACATCCGACGTAAACGACCACCTGAGAATCAGCCCATTTGGCAAGCTGATGCTGAGAGACGGTCTTGCCAGTGCCAAACCCGCCTGGAATGGCTGCAGATCCTCCCTTTGCCAGTGGGAAGAAGGTGTCGTAAATCCGCTGACCTGTAAGCAGAGGCACGAACGGATCGAGCTTCTTTTTGTAAGGTCTTGGCACCCTGACCGGCCACCGGTGGGACATGGCAAGTTCGATCTCCGTCCCGTCCTCCTTGGTCACAGTTGCGACTGTATCAGTTACGTGGAGCTTTCCCTCCCGCACCTTCGTCAGCTTTCCGCTGACCCCGGGCGGAACGAGAACTCTGTGGGTGATGACCTTAGTCTCAGGCGTCGTGCCTAGAATGTCTCCTGTCTCGACAGAAGAGCCTTCACTTGCAACGGCGGTGTAGTCCCAGATCACCTCAGGATCGAGAGGCGGTACGGTCAGCCCACGGGTGATGTAATCTCCTGCAGCTTCTCTCAGCCCCACAAGAGGTCTCTGGATCCCGTCGTAGAAGTTTCTCAGAATCCCGGGCCCAAGGTCTGCTGTAAGTGGCGACCCCGTCGTCTCCACTGGCTCGCCCGGTTTCAACCCCTCAGTCGCCTCGTAGACCTGGATATAGGCGCGGTCACCATCCAATCGGATGGTCTCACCCATCAGGCCGATATCTCCAACCTTGACCACTTCGTACATGACGCAGCCTTTTACGTCTTCGGCAACTACGAGAGGTCCAGAAATCTTATAAATGCGTCCTGTAATGCTCAAACGTTTTCCCCCCTTTAAATCTCAACTCCTATGGCGCTCTTGATGAGCGCCTTCAGTGGATCGACCTCACGCACGATAGGCCCGCTTTTGTCAGGAATCTCCACAATAATCGGGGTAATAGTCTTCTTGCCTTTGTTCGCCTCGTCTATTGCCGAGCGGTTCGCATCTGCCACCCGCTCGGTTATCACGACCACACCGATCATCTCATCGGCGATCAACTCCCTCAGGATGGCATCGATCGGCTCAACAGCCTTGACCGCATAAGAGACGGTCACGCCACCCAGCCTGAAGCCGCTCACTGTATCTGAGTCGCCGATAACGGCTATCTTCATCTGGCTCAAGTTCCCACCCTCATGATGAGATTGCGTATTTCGTCAGGAGAAAGGCCCGCCTCTATGCCTCTAGCAAGAGTTCTGACGTTGCGGATCTCCATCTCCTTCATGGAGAGATAACCGATCGCAGGACCGATTCCAAAGGGCTGCGTAATCGAGATGTCTTTGCCGACCTTGACCAGGTAACCATCCAGAGCAAGCTCGATCGGCAGGATCGATCCTGTCGATTCGTACTCCGGAACTGCCACCAGCACAGGCTGATAGTACTTCGTCACCTCAAGCGCAGCTACGACGTTGTCAACTGTATCCACCTCGAGGATCCCCTTGATCAAGCTCTCCTGGAGGCCTCCTCCTCTCACCAGGTAGCTCTCTATGCTTCCAGCCGGCAACCCGTCCTTCTTCGCCCTGAAAAGGAACTTCAGGTTTACCACATCTATATTTGTGGCCAGATAATTTTTCAGGGCGAGAAGGTTCTCGTCGAGAGGTTGGCTCGTCGCGTCCTTCCACGCATCTTCATAAAGAATATTATCAAGTCGCGCCTCGATAACCGTGAGGTTCCTGGTCTGATCAAAGAGCTGGAGAGACTCGACGAGGTGAGAGTAAGGGGTGCCATCGAGGTTTGATATCACCTCTTCCAAGCTTCTGGCCTCGGCCAGCTCGTTGATCTTCGATGGGTCCAACTCGCCCACCGATACCAGATCTGCCCGAATATCGTCGGGAGATCTCTGGGCATAGACACCTCGCAAGATCAGCTTGATATTGTAGACGTCCCACTTCCTGAGAAGTATGACCAATATCTTCTTCAGGTTCATCGGCACCATCGTGGCAACCTCTCTGTAAGCATCTGCGGTGTGTCTGTTCAGCGCTCTCTCGATCGCCTCTGATCGCTCCTCCATCATTTCACGCAAGTACGGTGAGTACTCCGTGGTCTCCAAAGCCGCCACGACCTCTGCCAGAGAGGATGCCTCGATCATCTCCTTGAGCTTCTCTTCTGGGATGATCCTGCTCGACATCACCTGGATCCGAGAATTCGTATAGGCGTAGTTTGCGATCTCGATAACCCGAAGGAGGATCGGCACAAGTATGATGAGCCCGGCGACGAGCGCCACCGTCAACGCTACGGTGAATAGGGACGGGAACGAGGAGAAGCCCAGACTGGCTGCCAATCCTTCCAGCGTCACGATGCTCCCCCGAAGAGTATCTCAGCCACCTTGAATCTCAGCTCGCTCCTGAGTCTGCTTATTCTGGACTCGATGGTGTTATCGGCCTCTATTGAGCCGCTCTTGCTGCGTACGATGGAGCCACCAATGGTGGTTATGGTCTCCTCTGATAGACTGAGTGCTGTATCCTTCCCAGTCGTCTTTGAGATCTCCTTGCCAAGATCGGCCAGGGCCTCCTCAGAGAGGAGGGCCTTGTCCTTTCCTCTCACAAGAACCTCGAGAGGGCCACCTCCCACAACAACTCCCGATTCCACGATCAGTTTTTTGAGAATGTTGCCATACTCTGGCGCGTCTGCCAATCTTTTCAGCCGCGTCTCCGCGTCTCCAAAGGCCTTCTTAATGAGGTCCTCCTTCACGTCGAATATCTCTCGTTTGACCTGCATCTTTGCGTCTGCAAGGACCCTTTGCTGTTCCCTCTCGGCAAGCTGCTCGCCTTTCGTCAGTATCGCCTGTTTCTTCGCTTGTGCTGTCTTCTCGGATTCTCCTTGAATTTCATCAGCATCTTTCCGGGCTTCCTGAAGGATCAATTCAACCTGGGAATCTGTGATCCTAACAATCTCATGGACGATCTTATCGGCCCCTTCAGAACCCATGATAGATCACCCGAAAGTTATGCACCCAGGAGTTTCAGACCAACCAAGATCAGGATCGTTATCAACAGTCCAAAGACCGCGAAAGTCTCGGACATGACGGTGAGGACCATGCACTTGCCAAAGGCTCCAGGTTCCTTTGAGACGGCCCCTATGCTACCGGCTGCTGTAATGCCCTGACCGATGGCGGAAAGTCCCGCAAGACCGACAGATAAGCCACCGCCAACCGCGGCCAGCCCCATGACCAGCGCTGCGTTCTCCGGAGTGGTTCCAACAAGGCCGGCCATCGTATTGGCAGCCGCCTCGAATCCAGTGAAACCGCCCAGAATGCCCGTTCCGATCATTATCAGCACTGCCCCAAGAAAACCGTAAATGCCCTGGGTCTGAGGAAGTGCCTGAAAAACAAGGGCCGTTCCGAACTTGCTCGGATCTTCTGCGATCGCTCCCGCGCCCGCTGCACCAGCGATACCGACGCCGATGCCGGAACCTATGGCAGACGCGCCCATCGAGATGCCTGCTCCCACTGCGGCAAGAGCCACACCTGTGCTCACATCCAACATACTTTTATCCTCCCTAATTACCAACAGATACGATAACTAAACAACTGCAATATTTTTCAACCCGTCTTCAGATCTCTACTCTTTGGTCAGCTCACGTCTGATCTGGTATGGTCTGTACTCAGATCCGCCGCCCTCGTAGAACTTATTGAAGAACTCCACGTAGTGCAACCTTATCCCGTGCACAAATCCGCCAAGACCGTTCATCCCGAAGTTGAAGAAGTGCCCGATGACAAAGACCAGTGCAGCCAGCACGATTCCGATGATCGGAACGCCCTCCACCATGGCCGAGAGTATGTTCACAGTCATCGCTATCCCGCCCGTGGCCAGACCCAACGCCAGAAGCCTGGCGTATGATAGCACATCTCCGAGATATCCAGTGATATCGAAGAAGA
>DUKF01000101.1 GCA_013329455.1 Methanotrichaceae archaeon
AGGGACAGACCCGTTGCAAGGCCGTGAGCAAGAGGGGTCGTCCCGCCGTACTCGATCTTCTCCAGATGCCTTTTGGCCGTCACCACCGCCGAGGTGAAGGGAAGGACCACATTCGCCCACCTTCCCGAGCAGGAGACGAGGGCCACCCTGTCCCTCCTCTGGTAGGCGTCTTTGAGTAGCTCGATCACCACCTTCTTGGTGGCCTTTGCAGACTCCTCCATGGAGAAGCTGGAATCAAGGACGATCCCGATCAGGGTGGCAACCCTCCGTCTCCTCACTTTCTCCCGAAGGTCCTCCGCTATTATGACGAGGGAACCATTATCACAGTGGACCAACGCGGCCCTGAGGGTGGGTGCGAGGGCGACGTCGCTCGCCTTTCCTTTCGGCATCCGGGCCCTCACATACCTTCCCCTTTTTCCCTGGGCCAAAACCTCCGCCCTCCTGCCAGATGTCGGCGACTTTAAGGCGGTCCTCGTCTCAGATCTTGCAAAATCTGTGAGGATCTCGGCGAGATTATAGGAACCGTTGCCCTCTCCTTCACCTCGACGACCAGAAACGGCAAGATCTTCGAGGGCTGTTGGGTCCATCTCCAGAAATGTTTCGTCGCCGAGAAGAAATGCGGTCGCTATCTCCCCTTTCCTGATATGCGATTTGCACCTTTCCAGGATCAATTTAATCCTGGTGGCATCCTCCGGCGTCATCATGCCCGCCCTCTCTCGGGGAATCCTGATCCCGAGCACCGGCGATCCCATAAAAAAGACCTTGCAGCCGTAATTTCGGTTGAGGTTTCGTCTAAGAACCGACACCAGCTCTTCCGCTGGCGGCAGGGGGGCGGAGTCCCGACCCGACGGCTCCATCAGGTCACCATCGATCGGAGCCTCTCCGGGCTGAACTCGCCGTCGTCGAAGGGGGCCTTTCTGGCCCTGTGAGGCAGAACCATCTCCGCCGCCGCGACGATGTCGCCGGTCTCCAGCCTCTCTCGCCCTTCAAAGGCGGCGTTGGTTCTAGCAGCCCGCTCGATCATGATGTCCGCCCGATGGCCATCGACCCCGAACTCAACGCAAATCTTGGCTATCTTTCGTAGCTCACCTTTCCCAGAGCTGATCTTTGGGAGAGCCTTTTTGGCGGATACGATCCTGGACCTGAGCCTCTCGCTTTCGGGTTCAAACTCCTCTCTGAACTTGACAGGATCCGAGGCGAAGGCGTTCCTCCGCTCGATGATCTCGACCCTCTGCTCGACGTCCGATATTCCCTCCACCCCCACCTGGAGGGCGATCCTGTCGAGGAGCTGGGGCCGAAGCTCCCCTTCCTCCGGGTTCATGCTCCCGACGATGATGAAGCTTGCTGGGTGGCTTGCGCTCACCCCTTCTCTTTCGACGGTGTTCATCCCCATGGCAGCGGCGTCCAGGAGGGCGTCGACTACGTAATCGTCCAAGAGGTTGATCTCGTCGACGTAGAGGATGCCACGGTTCGCCTCGGCCAGGATCCCGGGCTCAAAGGCCCTCTCCCCGCCCCGGAGTGCCCGCTCCATGTCCAGGGACCCCACCACCCGGTCCTCGGTGGCGCCCACGGGAAGGTCGACGACTCGCATCGGTCTCACCTCGGTGTGGAGGACGCCCTCCTTCGCCCTCTCGGCACACTCCCAGCATAGGTTCTCCTCATCCCTCGGATCGCAGCCAAAGCGGCAGCCAACCACCACCTCGATCCCCGGCAGGACCTCCGCCAGCCCCCGGACGGCGGTGGACTTGGCAGTCCCCTTCTGGCCTCTTATCAGAACCCCTCCTATCGAGGGGTTGATGGCGTTCAGGATCAGCGCTCGCTTCATCTTCTCCTGGCCGACTATAGCGGCGAAGGGGTAGAGAAGGCGCTTCGACCTCGCCTGGGAGAGGGCAAAGGCCCCACCCTTCGGCCTCTCCTGAGCCTTTTCGGCTCCGGATCTCTGCTCATTCAGAACGGCCGGGCCCTCTTTTGAAGTAGCTGGGGTCAAACCCGCGGCCTTTTCCTGAGCCTTTTTCGAAGCTGTTTTCGAGATCGATCTCCTTTCCCGTATGACGCCAGTTATCCGCAAAGTCAACACCTCAAGAGTACCTGAGCATTATCGCCGAGAGCAGGGTTATGATGAGCAATAGCAGTCCCAAGAAGAAGAGCCCGAATAGGGGATTTAGGTTTAGCTTTCTGTTTTTGGTTGAAAGGTTGTTGAGATAGACGAGGGAGATGCTCATGGTCACCAGGAATATAATCGCCGATACCAGGATCACCGAACCCGCCACAATCACGTACTCCGCGGTCCAAGTGTAGGAGGTTGCGTAAAGGAGGTCGAGGAAGAAGTCTTTGCCGTTCCTCACGTAGGCGGAGGTGACCCAGAGCATGGTGTAGGCGATCTCCGCCGTACCAATAACCGCCGAGGTCATGGCGATCCCCAGGAGGGTGAAGACCGAACTGATATCTGAAACCTTTACATCTATCTCCCATTCCCTGTCCAAACAAGTTCACCTGAAGAGGGTTGTGACGAGGTGGATTAAAAGGGTTTAGATGGTACATCGAGCATAGACCCCAGTTTGTCCGAGAAAATGGACATTTGGTGCGAATTCTTGAAGACTCGCTCTGAAAGTTCAAATTTTATCGATTTGAGGTTAAATTCCACGCCGAACTTAGCAGTTAAACCCACGATTCGAAGTAGCCAAAAACATCAAATATAATACTGGCACAATTTACAATGTGTTCGCGATCTGGATAGCCTTAAATCGATCAAACCCCAATATCAGCTAAGGTGTGAGACGTGAAAGAGATTCAGCTCAAGGTGGCCAAGGCGTACCCAAACGACTCGGCACGAGGGATTGCAAGGCTCGACCCCAACGCCCTCCTGACCCTTCGGCTTTCGCCCGGAGACATCATCGAGATCGAGGGAAGGAGGACCTCCGCAGCCAAGGTATGGCGCGCCGACCGGCAGGACTGGAGCCAGGACTACATCAGGATAGACGGCTTCATCAGGCACAACGTCGGGGTGAGCATAGGAGACCGGGTCAAGATCAGGAAGGCGGAGGAAAGCGAGGCCTTGAGGGTGGTCCTCTCTCCCCCCTCCGACACTCACACCTACTACGGCGAGGACGCGGCCGAGCAGGTTAAAAGGCAGACTCTGAAGCGGCCGATCGTCCGGGGCGACGTACTCCCGATCATGAGCTCTTCGGGCCATCCCTTCATAGGACGGATGGAGGCGGTGCCACTCGTAGTTGCGGATACGGATCCCGAAGGCGTGGTGGTGATCACCGAGAGGACCGAAGTCACCCTCCTCGACCGGCCGGCCAAGGGCTTTGGATCTCTGAACGGGACAGGAATCACTTATGAAGACGTCGGCGGCCTCAGAAACGAGGTGCAGCGGGTCAGGGAGATGATCGAGCTTCCTATGAAGCATCCCGAAGTCTTCCAGAAGCTGGGGATAGAACCTCCAAAGGGCGTCCTACTCCACGGATCACCGGGAACCGGCAAGACACTGATCGCGAAAGCCGTAGCCAACGAAACCAACGCCAACTTCTTCTCCATCGCAGGTCCCGAGGTGATGTCCAAGTACTACGGCGAGAGCGAGCAGAGGCTCCGGGAGATCTTCGAGGAGGCTAACCAGAACACGCCCTCGATAATCTTCATCGACGAGCTCGACTCCATCGCCCCCAAGAGGGGCGAGGTTACGGGCGAGGTCGAACGGAGGGTCGTTGCCCAGCTCCTCGCCATGATGGACGGCCTCAAGGAGAGGGGCCAGGTGGTGGTGATCGGAGCCACCAACAGGATCGATGCCATCGATCCGGCTCTCAGAAGGCCGGGCAGGTTCGACCGGGAGATCGAGATCGGGGTTCCCGACAGGATCGACAGGATGGAGATCCTCGAGATCCACGTCAGGAACATGCCGATCGACGAATCGGTGAACCTGGACGACCTCGCCGACAGGACCAACGGCTTCGTCGGCGCCGACATATCCGCCCTCTGCAAGGAGGCTGCGATGAAGGTCCTGCGAAGGCACCTTCCCGACATCTCCTTCGACGACGACATCCCCGAAGAGGTCCTCGACCAAATGTCTGTGACCGGCGAAGACTTCGAGAACGCCCTCAAAGAGATCGAGCCGAGCGCCATGAGGGAAGTCCTGGTGGAGATCTCCGACGTGAGCTGGAAGGACGTGGGTGGCATTGGCCTGCTCCGGCAGGAGATCGTCGAGTCGGTGGAGTGGCCGCTGAAGCGGTCCGCGAAGTTCGAGGAGATGGGGATACGGCCTCCGAGGGGCATCCTCCTCTACGGCCCACCGGGCACTGGAAAGACCCTGATCGCGAGGGCCGTTGCAAAGGAGACGAGAGCCAACTTCATATCGATCAAAGGCCCCCAGCTCCTCTCGAAGTGGGTCGGTGAGTCCGAGAAGGCCGTAAGGGAAGTCTTCAAAAAGGCAAGACAGGTCTCTCCGGCCATCATCTTCTTCGACGAGCTCGATGCGATAGCTCCCATGAGGGGCATGGAGGAGGGGCACAGGACCTCTGAACGGGTTGTAAACCAGCTTCTGGCAGAGCTCGACGGCCTTGAGACACTGAAGGACGTGGTGGTGATCGCTGCCACCAACCGGCCCGACATCATCGATCCCGCCCTCCTCAGGTCTGGCAGGTTCGACCGGCTCCTATTTGTTGGTCCTCCCGACAGGGCCGGAAGGCTGGAGATCCTCAAAATCCATACCTCAAAAACGCCGAACTGCGACGATGTGAGCCTGGAGGAGCTGGCGGAGCTGACCGAAAGCTACGTTGGGTCCGACCTCGAGTCCCTCTGCAGGGAGGCTGTTATGCTGGCCCTGAGAGAGGACCCAGAGGCAAATGAGGTGGAGATGAAACACTACCGAGAGGCTCTGAAGAAGGTCAGGCCCAGCTTCGAGGAGAACATGGTGCGTTACTACGAGCGGATCAATGAGAGGTTCAGTGGCGGTGTGAAGGTCGACCCCAGCTCCTATCTGGGGTACCGGTGAGGTGAGAGGATCGTGTCCAGAATTTACGCTCGGAGCCTTGCCGGAAAGGAGATCGTGACGATGGGGGGAACCGTGCTGGGAGAATTGGAGAACATCATCCTCGATCCCGAGACCGGAAAGCTGATCGATCTTTTAGTCAAGCCAGACTCCGAGCTTGAGCTCGCCAGATACCGGAAAGAGGGGAAGCTGATCCTGGTCCCCTTCCACTCGGTCTGCGCCCTTAAAGACTACATCGTCGTCGACGAGAAGAGGGCGGAGAGATAGAGGGGCGAGTCAGAACGTGATAAAGCCGATCACCGGTCTCTTCCTCGTCTTCTGGGGGATGGTGAAGGTCTTCCAGGGCTGGGTGCTCTTCGACGGCGGAAACGATTTTGGGGCTGCTGTGATGGTCTTTGGGGCCCTGGTGGTAATAGGTGGAGGCCTACTTCTTAGGGCCACCTTGAGATGAAAGACCTGCTTTCTGACCTGAAACTATTTCTTGATCCTCGAACCGCCGAAGCTCCTTGGGCCCCTAATTTTCCCGACAATCCGGGAAAAGTATAACTTTCCTCGCAAACCACTCTTGGCCGATGACCAGGACTGGATCTTGTCTCGTAGTGGGAGTCTTCGTCATACTCGCGATTTTTGGAGCTGGTTGCTTGACTAAGGATAAGGATATGGGAAAGGACACAGAGGGCGCCGGGGGGATGAAGGTTCTCCTGGAGACGAACATGGGCGACATCACGATTCAGCTTTACGACGACATGCCCGTCACCGCTGGCAACTTTAAGAAGCTGGTGAACGACGGCTTCTACGACGGAGTGATATTCCACAGGGTCATCGACGGGTTCATGCTCCAGGGCGGCGACCCCACGGGTACGGGCCGCGGAGGTCCTGGCTACATGATTAAAGACGAGTTTACCGACCACAACAAAAACAGCATGGGCACGATCTCCATGGCAAACGCTGGCCCCAACACCGGTGGCAGCCAATTTTTCATAAATCTCGTCGACAACAACCACCTCGATAAGATGCACCCGGTCTTCGGCAAGGTCGTGGACGGCATGGACGTCATGG
>DUKF01000259.1 GCA_013329455.1 Methanotrichaceae archaeon
GGTTCTCATCGCCCGTGCGCTCTGCCAGGAGCCAGAAGTTCTGCTTCTCGACGAGCCTACCTCCAACCTGGACGTGAAACACCAGCTTGAGGTGATGGAGACAATACGATCCCTGGTCAAGAGGACGGGGGTCTCCGCTTTGATGGCCATTCACGACCTCAACCTGGCGGCGAGGTATTCAGACACCCTGGTGATGCTGAAACGCGGGAAGATCCACGCCATCGGCGACCCCTTTTCCTTGTTGACGAAGGAGAACATCAGGTCCATTTTTGGCGTCGAGGCGGTTGTGGCAACGGATCTGGATCGGCCATATGTGATCCCTCTCCGATCTTTGAACGGCGAAACAAAAGCACCATGAGGGTCTTGAGGCTGAGAACTGATTCAATTTGCTCCTTACGGCCTTGCTCTGGGAAACGTAGGTGTAAACGTACTTTCAACGTTGCTCACGGATTCTGTTATGGCCAGAACTGCTGCATTCGTATTTTCCACAGTTGGAATAACCTACTTCGGAGAAACCGCGCCCCATGCATATATCTCTAGAAATGCTCTGAGGTTAGGGGCCCTTTTGGCGCCACTCGTCAAGGTATATGGGATCGTCCTTTACCCCGTGGCGAAGCCATCTGCCATGGTCTCGGACTGGTGGCTTGGCAGAGAAGGGTGCGAGTTCTTCAGGGAAGAATACATGAGGATCATGCTGGAAACGCACATAAGATCCTCAAAATCCGACATAGACAGACTAGAAGGCACAGGTGCCCTAAATTTCCTGGCTATAGATGACATCGGCATTACCGAAGAGGGATCGATCGTCGATTAAAAGAGCATCATCCCCTCGCCACCGCGAACGATCGTCCCATATTTCCCAAGATCGAAAGAGACCCTTCAGATCTATTTAACAAAAGGTTCAGGCTTCAGGCAAGAAATGGACGATCATAACCGACACTTCAAACTGGCCGGTAATGATGTTCGATTCAGATGGCTTTTTGAGAGACGCGGTCTACGGCAAGGGAGCTTTTGTTCCATATCGGTACTGTCACCGTCCGATCGAGACGACGTAATAGACCAAGACCTGATCCTCTACTGGGGAGAAGAGAAACGAATAATAACCGGGTCAGATATCCTTGGCCGTTTGATGAGGGGCATCGTGATAAGGGTCCCGTAGTCCCATTTTCCATGGGACCATCTGAAGCTTCTTTTTTGTTTTCGGGTGGACCGGAGAGGATACGAGGGTTCTGGCGGAGGACATTCTTGGAAATCCGTCCCGAGACCCGAGGGCTGTGTGGAGGGAAGGGGGTGCGAGGGCGGCAAGGGCCTATGGCGATCCTACACACGCCTCACGTTCCCCTGCCCAGGGATCGCAGAATTACGCCCCGATGCTCTCGCTGTATCGGTCAGGTGCTCCCGCCAATTCTCCACCCTCTTTCACTATCGGAGGATAAACGAATATGCCGTGCTCGTTGAGATCGTAATCCCGTCCCAAAAACCTGCTCAGATACTCTTGATGAATCGCTTCAGGGTCCAGATCTGTGAAGGTCTCCGGGAGGAAGAGCTTTGCCATGTAAGCCGCGCCGATGAGGCCGCCCGACGCATCGTTTCTGAAGCTTCCGCTCTCAAGGTATACGTCTCCGCTCTTCACCGCCGTCATCTCGGCCAGCTCCGGGCGGCTGGTGAAGCTCTCCCTCGCCACCTCAATATCCTCGGGATCGTCGGCATCGTAGCCGTTGGCCGGGTCCAGGGACGTCCCGCCGTAGGTGTAAGCCACCAGGTGGAGAAGGATGAAGTCTGGGTCCTGCTCAATCACCCATTCGGGATCGACATCGATCCTATACGACGATCCGAAGAACTCGGGCAGATCCTCCGCCATGACCTTCGAGCCGGTGAGCATCGCTATCTGGGTGAGGGTGTCGATGAGTGAGTAAGTCCGGAAAGCGCCGGTGTCCAGGTGAGCGTAAGGGTAAGCGCAGATCAGAACCGTCGGCCTATCCTCCTCCGAAACGCTCTCCCCCTCTGACCTGATCTGATCTATCCAGCCCAGCCGCCAGGTCAAGTACTCCTCGGCCCTCTCCTCCTCGTCCAGGATGTAGCCGAGCTTTCTCACTCCATCGGTGAACTTCGAGTTTTCGGGATCGGCGAGGTCCGGGTAATAGAGGCCCAGGAAGACCACGTCTACACCTGGAAGGTTGTCAGCCTTGCTCTTTGTGTTGAGAGGCGAGAAGGTCAGAAGAAGGTCTGGGTTCAAGCTTAGGACCGCCTCGTAGTCGGGCTCGTTCATTTGGCCGACGTTCTTCCTCTTGCTCAGTTCCGGGAACTGAAACTTGCTCTTGGCCACGGCGTAATCGATTCCGACCACTTTATCCGAGGTGTTGAAGATGCTCACAATCTCTGCGTTGTCCAGGTACTCGACTACGATCCTATCCACGGGCTTGTGGACCGTCACTGGCTCGCCGTTGCCATCCAGGATGTGAAGCTCCGTCTCATCCCCGTTGATGATCATCTCTGTCTGGGCAACGTCGTTCTCGTCGATCTCGCCGTCACGGTTGGCGTCTGCAAAATCTGTGAAATCGTTTGTTCCATCAATTATCCCCTGGAGATATTCGATGTCCAACTCGTTTACGGTGTTGTCCATGTTCGCGTTTCCGAAGATGCCGAGTGTGGCGGATGTAGGCGCCATCGCCAGCGAAGCTCCCAACATCAAGGTCACCAATATGAGGATCGCTCCATTCATTCAATCACCAAGTTTCTTATGCTTAGCACACATCTTGCCATTAGATATTAAGTATTGGTATTGATAGTCTTATCTATTGCAATTTCTAACAATAATAGTATAACTAAAAGATTTGTTATTGTTATAACCGTTATCTCGCTTTATAATTTATATAAACGGCTTCCTTGAATGTCAATTTACTTATGTAACGTTCAAATTGGTGGAAATTATTCAACATTATATTTTAATTAAAAATATCTTGTATGTGGTTTAACCGAAATATTTATGGGTAAAACGAATATTGATACAATAAACATAACAATAAGTATGAATTATTTCCAGGAAATTTGGACTACATTCGGAGTGGCCAGATTTTATGATTTTATCTAGGAAGTGAAAAAGGATGAAAGTTTTGGTATGCGGAAAAGGTGGCAGCGGCAAGAGCACCGTCGCTGCGCTGCTCGCAAAGAGCATGGCCCAGAGAGGATACGAGGTTCTGGTGGTGGACAGCGACGAATCCAACTACGGACTGCACCGCCAGCTCGGGATGGAGCTTCCAAGCGCCCTCATGGATCACTTCGGCGGAAAAAAGATGATGATGGAGAAGATGAGGAAGTCTTTCACCGAAGGTGAGCGGGTCCAGCTCTTCGACGAGAAGTGGAAGCTCGCCGACATCCCGGCGGAGGCCACGTCTCAGAAGGACGGGATAAAGCTTCTGGCGATAGGCAAGATACACGACTTCGGGGAGGGGTGTGCCTGCCCTATGGGATCATTATCCAGGATGTTTCTGGACAACCTCCTGACGGCATAGTTCATCAGGGCCGAATGGCCCCCTTTCTTTTTTGGAGCTCTTAGGTCCTTGACGCTCGACCATGGGCGAGGCTTGCGATTGGGCCTGCAATTTCTCAGACGATCTCGATGGGCTGGGACCGTTTGAGAAGGTGTCTCCTTTTCAAAACGGATTTAAGCTCCCGGTTCCAAACATGACGAACAATTGGAGAGATTTCATGACGCGCCGATCATCAGACCCATCCCTCACCTTTGCCATTTCGCCCTGGTTCAGGACCATCTCTCTTTTCGTCGTCCTGCTGGCCATCTTCGCTCACCCGTCTTCAGCCGTCTTGCAGGGATCCCCAAACGCCCTGGAGCACTTTCCAGACGACTTCTACAAGATCGAAGGATCTCCCGAGATCGAGGCGTCCATGGATCGGTCGAGCGTCTACCAGGGCGAAGACACCTCTCTCTACCTGACCCTGATCAACAGGGGGAGCGTCACCTCCATCAAGGTGAACGAGGTACCAGCCGAAAAGGCCCTTTACGAAGTCTACGCCGCCGAGCTTGAGCTTGAGTTGGAGCACGCCCGAACCGCAGCTCAGGACGTGTCTGTCAGCCTGGTGGTGCCAAGTTCCGCAGAGGACGCCCCTCTGGAGGTCAAAAGGCAGGTGGCTTACGCTGGCACCCTTATCGAGGGTCAGGTCTCTCCCAGGCTCGAGTTTCCGGTGGAGGTCTACGAGAACACCCCTCCCGGCGATTACAATCTTTTGGCGCAGGTCAACTACACCTACCAGTGGGACGTGGCGGTGGAACCAAAGTCCAGCCGACCTCAGAACCCGGACATCTTCTACCTCTACGAGAGCAAGAGCCAGACCTTGCCCCTGACCCTGAGGGTGGAGAGAAAAAGCGGCGTGCAGTTTGAGGTGCTGGAAACGTCACCCGAAAGTCTGGGAGTTGGATCTGAAAACAACGTTCTCAAGGTGACGATCGAGAACGTAGGCGACGACACTGCCCGGGATTTGGTGGCGAGGCTCAGGCCCGAGAGCGGCCTCTATGTCAGCGTCGACGAGTCCCCGATCCCTCTACTC
>DUKF01000230.1 GCA_013329455.1 Methanotrichaceae archaeon
GCACGAGCTGACCCTCAGCCTCGGTGACGGTCTTCGGCCCGGCTGCATTGATGACGCCAGCGACCGGGCGAAGTACATGGAGTTCATAATGCTTGGCGAGCTCGTCGACAGGGCGAGAAGAGCCGGGGTCCAGGTGATGGTGGAGGGGCCTGGCCACGTTCCAGCCGACGAGATCGAGACGAGCGTGAAGGCGATGAAATACGTCACCGACGGCGCGCCCCTCTACCTCCTGGGCCCGATCGTGACCGACATCGCCCCAGGCTACGACCACATCACCGCGGCCATCGGAGGCGTGATCGCCGGGATGAACGGGGCAGACTTCCTCTGTGCGACTACCCCAAGCGAGCACCTGGACCTCCCGACGAAAGAGGACATCTTCGAGGGGACTATCGTCACCAGGATCGCAGCCCACTCCGCGGACCTTGCAAAGCCCGGGATCAAAGATCGGGCCCGCCTCTGGGACCGAAAGATGGCAGTGGCCAGAATGGATCTCGACTGGCCCGCCCAGTTCGACCAGGCGATAAACCCGGACCTTGCACGGCAGATCCGGCACCGGAGAGGTGTCGAGGTCGACACCTGCACCATGTGCAACGAGCTATGCGCCATCAGGCTCGCAAAAGAGGCGATGGAGCGAGAAGAAGAGAAGGCGAAGAAGAAGGAGAAGAGCGAGAAGCGGACCTGAGACCCAAAGACCTCAGGAGCACTGCTCCAGCTCCTTTTCCACCACCTCGCCTCCGGGCGCCACTTCGGCGAAGACCTTTCCTTCGAAGTACAAGACCTCGGTCTCCTCGTCTATCCAGGAATCGGGCGGAAGGCCGGCCTTGAGACATGTCTGGCAGAGAAAGTCGGCCGGGTCGAAGTCCCACTCCGTCGCCACCTGGGGGAGAAGAAGGCCCGACCACATTCCCCTCTTGACGATGAGGCCGTGCTTTCCGATTCTGACGGCATCTGGCAGGTCCCGGTTTCTGACGTCGTAGGGCCTCGGTGGCGTTAGAACCGTCACCTCGATCTCGATCTTAGAAAGCTCTTCGGGCCTGACTCTCGGAAACCTTGGATCGTTCACCCCAGCGTTGATGGCCGAGTCGACTATTGCTTTTCCAAGCTCCATTATCGGCTCCGGGTAGCCTATGCATCCTCGAAGATCGCCGTCTTCGTGAAGGGTCACAAAGACCCCGGCTTTCTCCCCGAACGCGGGGGTCAGATCTTTTGGCTTTATCCTCTCCTTCCTCTCAACGTAAGCCGTCAGGGCATCTCTTGCCAAGGCGACCGCGCGCCTTCCCTCGTCGATGGTGAGCATGAACGGGTAGTTTGGTCTTCAGGATACTAAAAAGTTATGAGTTAAACCGAAATTTCTGGCCATTTAGAAGAGCTAAATTATTCAACCTGCCCGTTGGGGTGGGGCTTTCCAAGTAGATCCCTTCAGGTCCCATACACTTTTTATTGAATCAGTCGGATAGACTTGCGACATGTCCAAGTCAGAAGATTGCCTGAAAGAGGCCTTCGCCGGAGAGTCCATGGCGAACCGCAAGTACCTCGCCTTCGCAGAAAAGGCAGACCAAGAGGGGTACGCCCAGGCTGCAAGGCTCTTTCGCGCCGCCGCCGAGGCCGAGACCGTCCACGCCATAAACCACCTCAAAGCCATGAAGGCCGTCAAGGACACCAAGGAAAACTTGAGAGAGGCGATCGCGGGAGAGACTCAGGAGTTCAAGGAGATGTATCCCGTGATGATCGAGACCGCAAAGGCCGAAGGGAACAAGGCCGCCGAGAGAACCTTCAGTTACGCAAACGAAGTGGAGAAGATCCACGCTGGCCTCTACCACGATATGATGGAGAAACTCGAGGCCTCCAAGGAGGAGGGTTACCCTTACTACGTCTGCCCAGTATGCGGCATGACTGCGGAGAGGGTGCCCCCAGAAAAGTGCCCGGTATGCGGCGTGAAGGGAGAGAGGTTCAAGAGGATCGACTGATCAGGTCGAGGTACCCCTTCCGTCTGGCGGTCTCCTTTCGCCAAGTATTTTTATTTTGTTCAAAATTTTTCCGAGCTTTGGCGGATCTTTAATTTTCGATCGTTGCCAGATGATGCTGCAACTTTTCGAGGAGACGCCAACAGATGAGGATCTGGGCCATTCCGATGGCGCTTACGTGCTCCTTGCTGCTCAGATCGCATATGGGAGACTTCGACCCCGTGAGGCTGCAGAGCTTATCTTCAAGATCCTCGATCATGCTTCGGTGAAGCTCACCGTCGATAGTCATGACGCTCACCCTTTTACCGTAATAATCGTCCCGCTGGAAGGCGATCGAGAACTCGCGCTCGGCGAGACGGAAAAGAGCGGAAAGGTCGATGTTGAGGTCGACCTCGGATAGCTGCGTCTCAATCACCTCCTGGATGAGCCTGACCGAATATCTTTCAGGGGGATTTTTCGCCATGAAGGGTGGCGGAAGTCTCGAGTCTTCGATCTTGACCACGGCCTCAGCGTAGATCTTCTGGACATCGACGTACATCTTGTAATCGGGCTCCCGCACCAGAATCTCTTTCATAACCTCCTCGGGCCTGTAATCCCGATCCCCGCAGTCCCTTTTTATCTTCCATCGCCTCTTGATGGTCCTGCTGGGGTCGACGAAGATCTTGAAGTCGATCTCTCGCCGAAGCTCTTCGGTGTAAAAGGGATGCAGCCCCTCGAGGATCAGGACAGGAGCCGACCTGAAAGGGAACGGCCCTCGGATCTTTCCCCCTGCGTGGTCGTAGACCGGCTTGTTGATCTCCTCGCCCCTTCGCAAGGATCCGAGGTGCTCGGCGAGGAGGTCGAGCCGGTTCGCCTCGGGGTTGAGAGGTGTTATCTTCCGGACCCTTCTCTCTTCGCGGTCGAGGCTGTGATAATCGTCCATGCTGAAAGTGGAGACGAGATCTTCGCCAAGAAGCCTTCTGATCCCCCGAGATAGAGTGGTCTTGCCGGACCCGCTGTCTCCTGCCACCGCCACCACGAAGACCCGGCCCGATTTTCTGAGCCTTTCAGGCAAACTGGAAGTCACAAAAAGGTCCTCCGAGATCGGAGACGAGAACGAGGTATCTCATCGATCCTGCTTCTCCGACATGAGGTCTGCAAACTCGCTGGTCTTGTCGATCTGCTCCAGCTCCCGCGTCTCGATGACCACCGTCTCCTCGACCCGCTCGACCTTCGTCTCTCCGTCGACGATCACCGCCGAAAAGGTCTTGGTGATGATCGAAAGGCTGCTCATCAGCCTCGCCTTCTTCAGCATGGTGGACGACAACTTGCCCACGCCGGTCAGAACGACCAGGTCCTCGTTCTGGGTGATGGCGTTGAAGGGAGACTGGACCGTGGGGAAGACGTCAAAGCCGATTTGGGAAAGGTGCCTGAGAACCTTGTCGTCGATCAGCTCCAGCTCTCCGGCCACGGGGTTGGCGGACTCCAGGATCTCGACGGGCTTTATCAGCTCCTGGCCGAAGAGCTCCTCGAGTCTGAGGGCTACATCGATGGTGGTGTCCATGCTCTCGATCTCGTACTTGCTGACCGTCCGCCTGGAGACGCTCAGCTCCGAGGCTAGAGCACCAAGGGATATGCCGCACTCCAGCCGGAGCTTTCTCAAAAGACGGCCGTCGATCTTTACGTAGAGGCCCCCGTGAGCGGCGTAGACGAAGGGTGGAATGTCGTCCAAAATCCAATCTAGGAGAGTGCTGAGGCTCACGGTGGGAACTCCGTACCTGAAGTAGACCACCCCGCCCTCAAGATTGTGATCTCTCGTCTTATCCCCGATCAATAGAGGGTTTCCCGAAAGATATTTAGCTAGGCGACGAATCTCTACCGCGGTCTTGCCGTTGAAACCGTCGATGTTTGAGAGGATCTTGAGAATAAGGAGAACGCCGCCTCTCCTGGCCGCCAAATCGAAGCTTCTCGGCCTCACGTAACACCGGTCAGAGACCGAAAATCCCGACTTCACGAGCAGATCTGTAACTCGATCGGTCAGAACCTCCTTATTCATCATTATACGTGTTTGAGCTTAGCCGTTATTTAAAGGTTCACCATCATGATCACCATAGGCGTAGACGATACCGATTCAGAGAAGGGGCTTTGCACCACATACCTCGCAGCTGTGATGATGGAAAGGCTTTCAGGCATCGGCGAGATCAAGGGTTTCCCGAGGCTTGTGAGGCTCAACCCCTGCGTCCAGTTCAAGACCAGGGGAAATGCTGCCATCGCCTTCTCCCTCGAGACAGACCGGCCCGGAAAGGCCAAAGAGGTCGCCCTTTTGACCCTGATAGAGCTATCCGACTTCTCAGGCCCCAAGACAAACCCAGGCCTGGTGGTGGCAGAAGAGGTGCCTGCGGAGCTGTCCAGCTTCTACAGGAGAGCTCTCGACGAGGTTTTGGAGGTCAGAGAGGCCGAAGAGATCATCGACAGATACGACCTCTGGTCCCGGGGCTTCAAGAACCGGCGGGGCCTGATCGGCGCTCTTGCAGCCATGGGCGCTGAGTTTCCGGACAAAACCTACGAGCTTCTGGCCTACAGGGAGCCGAAGAGGTGGGGCACGCCCCGAGAGATCGACGAGGAGTCAGTCTGGAGGGCCGACGAATTGACCTACCCGAAGACCTGGGACACCGTCGACCACCACAACCGAAAAGTGGTCTTTGCTCCCCACTCAAAAGATCCCGTCCTTTTCGGGATAAGGGGCCAAGACCCGGAATTTCTCAGATTGTCCCTGGAGACGATAAAGTCCGAGCCATTCGAGAGGATGGTGATCTACAAAACCAACCAGGGGACCGACGTTCACATAAACCGAGACGAGATCGCCAGGGTCGTCGAGAACCGGAGCTACAGGCTCCGAGGCGTGGTGGCAAAAGAGCCAAAGGTGATCGAAGGAGGCCACCTCTTCTTCCCCCTCGAATCCGAGGACGGAAAAAGCTCCATCAAGTGCGCAGCCTTCGAGCCGACAAAGAATTTCAGGAATCTGGTCAGGGCTCTTGTCCCCGGAGATCTCATCGAGGTCTACGGAGCCGTTAAAAAGAGAACCCTCAACATCGAGAAGATGGAGATTGTCGACCTGGCCAAAATGACGGCCCTGGAGGCTCCCATTTGCCCCTCCTGCAAAAGACGGATGAAGTCTGCGGGCCGAGGCCAGGGTTACCGGTGCAGGAGGTGCAAGACGAGGGCCGAGGGGAAAGTGGAGACGGTCATCCCAAGAGAAATCGAAGAGGGCTTCTACGAGGTTCCACCTTGCGCAAGGAGGCATCTTTCAAAGCTGCTGGTCAGGATGATGGACAGAAACGTCCATCCAAGCAGGTAGAAAAATGGAAAAAGAGAAGAAGCTTGCCCTCACTTGAAGGCCGCTTCCAGCGGTGGGATGACCTGCTTTTTCCTCGAGAGAACGCCCTCTTTGTAGATCGAGTTGTTCTCCATCTTGCCCTCGAAGGCCTTCTCGAACTTGTCCACTGGCTTACCAACGAATAGGAGATCGCTCGCCTCCTTCATTACGTCGGTGAGCATGATCAGAACGAAGCTGAGACCCTCCTCCTTTCTCACGTTCTCCATGTCGTCCAGGATAGCCTTTCTCCTGTCATCCAAGACCGAGAGGTCCATGACCTCTATCTGGCCGACGCCAGCCTTCGTCCCGGCGAAGTCGAATTGCTTGTAGTCGCCCTTTACGATGTCACGAGCAGTCTTGGAAGATATGTCGCTCTTGGCGGTGAGCATCGCGATCCCGTACTGCTCATAGTCCTCACCGATGATCTTGGCGAGCTTTGCCACCTCCACCTTGTCCTTATCGGTGCAGGTCGGAGACTTGAAGAGGACGGTGTCGCTCAGGATTGCGGAGATCATGACCCCTGCCATCTCCTTGGAGATTGGGATCTTGTACTGGTCGTACATCGCCGAGATTATCGTCGCGGTGCTGCCGACCGGCTCGTTGTGGAAGAAGATGGGGCTTCCGGTCTGGATGTCGCCGATCTTGTGATGATCCACGACCTCCATCAGGGTCGCCTCCTTGATGTTGTCCACGGCCTGGGCGACCTCGTTGTGGTCGACGAGGATGATCTTCTTGCCCTTGGCGTCGGTGATCGTCTCCGGCGCCGGGACGCTGAAGTGCTCGAGGATGAACTTTGTCTCGTTGTTGATCTCGCCTGCCGCCGCAGGAATGTATATGTCCGGCAGACCGAGCTGGTTTTTCAGGTTCGCATAGGATATAGCCGCTGCCACAGAGTCAGAGTCTGGACTTTTGTGGCCAACCACATAGACGTTATCAGCCAGATGAAACACCTCCGAAGATATTCAACGCGCAGCTTCGACTTAAACCTTTGCCACGCAGCGTTTATGCCGAAATTATATTAGAATCCGACAGGGAAGATCTCGACAAATCGATGCGGATCAGCATCTTTATATAGTACTTTGCTTATAGGTTCAGGGTTCCCTTTAGAGGACTGGCAGGAGCCAAGGCATCCGCCGTCGCCGTGACTGCTTGTGCAAAAGGGGAACGACACGAAAAGCCGTGTTGATAGGTCCTTGGGGGAGATACTGACTTAAGTCTGCCCATGACCTCAAGACAACCCAAACGCGGTACAATAAGCCCGCTGCGAGGGTCACTGGGCCGACTGCGGATTATCCAGAGGATGAGGTCCCAGAGTTAGCAGAGCATCGGGCGACATATCAATCTCATTGGACACGTCAATATTAATTTTGATTCATTAATGTGATTCGTCTTTCTGTCAATTTCGGCCATACCTTAAATATCAGCAACTCTTGATCCAACCCTGCAAATTATGAGGGGAATTCTGATCACCTTCGAGGGGATAGACGGGAGCGGTAAGTCCACCGTCATCGCCGAGATCGCCCGAAAGCTCGCCGAGGGGGAGAGGCTGCCGTTCAGAGGAAAGCATTTTCTCTTCACCGCTGAGCCGACCGAGGGCGAAGAGGGGCACCTGATAAGAGAGAAGCTCAAGAGGGACTCACAGACAACGAGAGGTCAAGCGTCGAGGACCAGAAAAGCAGAACAGCTAGAAGAGCTCTTCTTATTCATGGCAGACCACGCCCACCACCTGGAAGAGACGGTGCTCCCCGCATTGGAACAGGGTATGGTGGTGATCTCGGATCGGTACTCAGACTCGAGGGTCGCGTACCAAGGCGCAACACTCCAAGGGATCGTCCCTCACCCCCTCGAATGGGTGAGAGAGCTTCACAGGCCGTGGAGCATCGTTCCCGATAAAACGATCCTCTTCTCGATAGATCCCGCCCTTGCTGTGGAAAGATGCCTGTCGAGATCGGAGGAAACAGGGACCTCCCAGATGTCGAAAGATCCTGAGAAGTTCGAGCGAGAGGAGTTTCTGAAAGAGGTGGCCGAAAACTTCGATAGGATGGCGAAAGGAGAGCCTGAGAGGTTCGTCACGATAGACGCCAACTGCGCAAAGGCCGAGATTCTGGAGGAGACGATGAGGGTCTTGGCCGAATTGCTCTCGGAGACGGAAAGGCCCTGAGAAGCTCGAAGCAGATCCTTCTGGCCAGAACTTTGAACCCATCTCATTTAACCGAAAAGGGAGACGTATCTTCGAGGGCCATCGCCACCAGCCTTCGGGCCCATTTCAGTTTCATCTTCTTGACGGGAGTAACGTCGGGATCGTCGTAATCGAAGCCGATGATCCTGATCTTCGAGGCTCCGAAGTTACGGGCCAGAAAGACGCACCGATCTCCGTCCGAGAATCCCCCGAAGTTGCTGATCCCCTCGATTGGACCGGCCTGGGTCGTGCCGAGAACTCTTGTGAGCCGGGGGACGTACTCCTTCAGGGCTTCCATGTTGTCCCCATGAGCGTGAACCACCACCGCTGAGCCCCTCTCGTTGGCGGCGATTATGTCCGGGAGAAAGCCATCGAGATCGGTCACGATCACATCGGGGAGAACGCCCGCCTCGATGAGCGCCGTCGTCGCCCCGTCGGCGGCTATAACGGCGATTTCCTCAATGTCCGATTCTTCCAAAATATCATCCAGATCTCGTGAAAGGCTCGGAGCGTTCCCGCAAACAAGGACCTCGCGCCCCCTGAGAATCGACTCCAGATCTTCGGCGGAGAGGCCCCCCTTTCGATCCTGCAGCAAACTCTGGAGATGTCGAGCTGCCTCTTCATCCTCGTCCCTGAAAAAACCGAACTCCACCAGTATCTCCTCGTAGATCGGCTCCCAGTCCTCAAACTGCATGAGATGCCCTCTGTCCACGAAGAGGGTTAAGCCTTTTCGACATGTTATGGTTGATGACGCTTCAAAAGATCCGAGCTTCTCAGCAGAGAAGAAAGGCAAAAAGAAAAGAATAAAAGAGAGTGGGGAAGATTTCCCCGATTAGTTGCCGCAGCATCCACCGCTGGTTGTTGGCATATACGGATACGTGGCGTCAAAGACTTCACTTTCTGCTTTATCGACTCCTATGTCAAAACCCATGCACTCCTCGCAGGGGTTGTATGAGGCCTTGTCGCAGTCGTCCATGTCAGCGCATCCACCGATGCAACAGGAGAGCCAGTCGGACTCGTCTTTGACGTGCTTGTAGGGCACATCTATGTCCATCTTCTTCTCGATGTGGAAGGTTCCGACATAGTCCTCATCGATCTCGATCATGGGGTTCTTCCAGGCAGAGGTCTCCGGGTTATCGTAACCTGTCTTGTTCATGTAGTTGGGCTCACCCTGGAGCACTCCGATGTGAACCATACCATCGGTGACGTCCTCAGTGATGTTCATGGAGGTGTAACCGACGCCCTGCCAGACCGGATCCGCGTAGTGATACTGCTTGTCCTTGACTATGACATCGATCTCCTTGTCCACGGCCTTCGCGTACTCAACCTGGTGGTGCATTGAGGTGACGGGCCTGTAATTCTTTATACAGGTCTTCTCCTTGAGCAGGGAGTCGTAGCGGATCGGGTTTCTGGCGTAATAGCCGTTGCCGTAGGACATGGTCATCGGAGAGTAGACCATGGAGTTGTCCTCTCTCGCCGAGATGCAAGAGTAGGCCTCCTCCTCATAGTAGCAGCCCTGCATCTTCTCGTAACCGACCTGCTCTGCGCAGATAGTCACTTCGTTGTCGATGGTGCCGCTCCCGTGAGCGTAGTCCTTGTACATCGGGCCCTTCTTGCCACTGTCGCCGGGCGTGTCAAGCTGGATGTACTTATAGGTCATGAAGTAGCCGCTGCCCTGGACGCTCTGCTCGAAGTTGAAGCTGATGTTTCCACTGGTGGTAGATTTGATGTACTCTGTATCGGGGTCTTCCGCTGACGCCATTCCTATCAGGAACGACAAGGTGAGTATCGCGAGTGTAACTTTTCTCAAATCACTCCCTCCGTCTAAACTATGTTCAGTAGAGTCTTGCATTAATCTTACGCCACCCACCTATTTTAATCTGTTGATTGCATGATATATTATCGGAAAGAGCAAAAGCCAAATTCCACAGATATACCGACATTTTTTCGATAAAAAAAGCTAATATCAGAGATTTCAGACGTCAGAAATCAATTTCAGCCTTTGGAAGCTCCAAAAAAGAAATAAACTGGGGAAATTGTTGGGCAATAGGTGGAATCGACTCATCGGGCTTTTTCGACCTCGGAAGACAAGACTCGCCGCTTGAACTCCTCAAATCCGATGGAGTTAATGAACTCCCGCAACCGCATTCCGGGCTTGGCACCCTCCCTGTAAACCTCCAGGATCCGCTCGATCACGGGCACGACCTCCTCTCGGGCCACAAAGTCGCGCAGCATCCAGCCCTCGTGCGGCGGCCAGCTTCCACGCCCACCCACAAAGAACATGTACCCGTCCTCGGCGGTGTACCTGGCCCCAACGGGGCAGTTCACGACACATCGACCGCACATGACGCACTTGTCGTAATCGATGACAGCCTTTCCGTCGACGACAGAAGCAGCTCCTACCTTGCAGACCTCAACGCACTTCTCGCACCCGGTGCACTTTTCAAGATCCATCTCGGGCCTGACCCTACCCATCAGCCCAATCTCGTTGAACTGGGGCCTGGTGCAGGGAAAGGGGCACCCACCGATCCCAACCTTGAGGGGGCCTGGGGTCTTCTCGCCCGTGAACCTCTCCCCGATCTCCCCAGCGAGACCGATGGTCTCGGCCGCGGCCTTGAAACAATACTCTTCCCCAAGACAGGAGACGACGTTCCTAAAGGTCATGCCGGCTGATCCGGGCGCAAGGCCCACCTCTTTGAGATCGTTGAGCGCCGCTTCCAGCTTTCCCTCGGGAACACCGAGGATCGATAGCTCCTGTCTCACGGTGATGTGCACTTCGGCGCCGTACTTCTCAGCCACCTCTCCTATTCGCTTTACCTGCCCTGGGGCGAGCATCCCTCCGGTCACCAGGATCTTTATCTCGAACTTCCCGTCTTTCCTCTTGAAAACGGCGGGCATACCCTTGTACATCTCAGGCTTCAACGCGTATTCCTCCAGCAACAAATGTAGCTATGGTCTCCGATGAACTTGTAAATTGTGGTCAGAAAGAGGGGAACAGTGAATTGAGTGGATGATCCCCATCAGATAGCTTGTCAAATATGCAACTCCAACATGCAACTCCGACCAGGAAACTGGCGGATCGAAATGGTGGCCCAGGTCAATCATCTCGTCGTGGCGCCCCTATCCGGACCCCTTCATGAGAATTAGAGAACGGAACCATTAAGGACGAAAAGAACGAAAACCTAATGCCAAAGAGCGAGATTCTCTGAGAGGAAAATTCGAGGGTAAAACGTGATCTAACTTGCCCCCAGAGAAATGGATCTAACCAAAAGATTAATACGTAAGGGATAAACTAGAAAATTGCCACATGCCCAATAACATCGATCTTGGGAACGAGCTATATTTTGGTTCCAGTGAACTGGAAAAGCGCTATCTTGCGATCAGAAGCGCAAGCCCAGCTAAGATGGTCATCAAATAGCAACAAAAGTCGGGATTTTATTCGGATTTCCGCCAACGCAGGTCGATTAAGCAAGCATGTGATGTTGATGGTGCCCCACGCTGAATAGTGCCGTAGGGAAGTGACGAAAGACCCAGCCCAGGAGCTGGAAAAGGAGGACAAAAGGGGGATGCTGGCAGAATTGGAAGAAAAGAAGGCCCGGCTGAAGCAACAGGCCGTCGATTATAAGGATAGTCGCAGCCAATTGAACGCTGAAGCCAGCAAGTGGGCCGCGGAGCGGAACGAACTGAACAAGAAGACCAAGGAGCTCATAGACAAGGCTCAAGAGCTCAAGACGCTCCGTGACGAGTACAACAAGAACGTGGCTGAGGCCAAACAGAAGCGGGACGAGTA
>DUKF01000272.1:0-3139 GCA_013329455.1 Methanotrichaceae archaeon
CGGGGTGCGCTGTTTGACTTTTATCGCGAAACTTTGTTGATAGAATAAGTCTCGAAGGTCATCCCCTTAGAATCGCTGTCCATCCGGTCCCACCGCAGGCAGGACATCCCCTGATGCAGAGCCTTCCCGTCCCGTTGCAGAGGGCGCACCGTTTCGCGGGCTGGGCCACATTTACCTCTCCTCGGCCATCGCAGGCGGGGCAGCGCCTTCCGTCAAATTCGCCCGCGCCTTTGCAGAAGGCGCAAGTTTCGGGGGCAGAGCTCTTGGGGGACTGGGACATGCATCGGTCTATTTTTGGGGCGAGGTATATGACCGGCTCCACTGCCAGGGTCCTTCTGGTCCAGGATTTTCTGCCATGTAGCAATTAAACCGAAAAGCTTATTACTAAATATGAGTGTAGTATGCAATGCCGCGCATACGGCGCCGTCCTGACCTCCATCAGACGAAAGCCGTGCAGAGGCTGTGCCCATTTCAACAGAAAAAGGAGTCCGAACGTTGAGCGACGTTCGGGCCCGCTCTCCCGCCTTCAACGGCCGTAAGGGTGGAGTTCTGTTACTGGACTTGGGTCCAAAGGTCGTCATCGGGAGAACCGCGAGAGAAAAAGGCGACGATCAGACCGTCTCTTTCTCCTACTTTTTCATTTTCCGGTTTCAAGCCCTTCTGCCGTACTTGATCGCGAGAAAGATCCTCTGAACGGCGGTCAGGTTTGATAGAATCGCCGCTAGGACGATCGCTCCCACCAACCAGCCGTTCCCGAAGAGGAGGGCGCCGATCATTCCCGCGTAGATTAAGAGAAGCCTCTCAGCCCTTTCGAGAAGCCCCCCCATCCCTTTTGCCAAAACCGCCTGGTCTTTGACCAGGCCCCGATGGTCGGCATAGGCCCGAACGAAGGAAGTCATCACCGCCCCGAAGATGAGGATCGCGATCCAGGCGCTGACCGGGATCAAAAACCCGGTTTCTGGGCCGAGATAAAAGAGGAGGCCGATGATCAGGAGTGCCTCGACGTACCTGTCAAGAACCCCGTCCAGAAAAGCGCCGGCCGCTGAGGTCTGGCCCGTCGTCCTCGCCACGGCCCCGTCCACCATGTCGAGGACGCCTGAGAGGAGGAAGAGAAGGAAACCGAGAAGGAGCTGGTGGTCCCAGAGGGCGAAAAACCCACCAAAGGCGACCGCCAGGGCGAGGGCGGTCCAGGCGTTAGGGGAGAGGCCGAGGCGGGCGAGGCCTGCCAGAGATCTGTCCACCTTCTTTCCGTCCACCAGACGGGACTTGAGCATCGAGGTCGGAGACGAAAAGAAGGTATTAAACCCTTTTGTCCTGTTCGGAAAACCCCTATTTCAAATCACAATCCGAGGCCAGCCAGGAACCGTTCGATCCTGTCGACCGCCTCCAGGATCTCCTCTCGGGAAGTAGCGTAAGAGCACCGGAGGAACCCTTCGCCGCTCTCGCCGAAGGCGTTTCCTGGAACTGCCGCCACCTTCTGCTCTTTTAAGAGCTGCTCTGCAAACTCCTCGGAAGAAAGGCCAGTCCCCTCGATTGACGGGAAGGCGTAGAAGGCGCCCTTCGGCTCAAAGCAGGGAAGGCCGAGCCTCTCCAGCTCCGAGACGAAAAGGCGCCTTCTCCGGTCGTACTCCCGATTCATCGCCTTGATCTCCTTCTCGCCACGGCGGATGGCCTCGACCGCCGCTACCTGGGCCATCGTGGGGGCGCAGAGCATCGTGTACTGGTGGACCTTGGTCATAGCCCCTAATATCGCGGGGTCTCCCAGGGCGTAGCCTACTCTCCATCCGGTCATGGCGCAGGACTTGGACATCCCGTTCAACAGGACGGTCCTTTCTTGCATCCCCTCGAGCTGGGCGAAGCTTGTGTGCCTCCCGTTGTACGTGAGCTTATCGTAGACCTCGTCTGAGATAACAAGAAGGTCGTTTTCCACCACCAGGTCTGCGATCTCTTCGAGGTCTTCGCGGGTCATGATCGCGCCCGTGGGGTTGTTCGGATAGCTCAAAATCAGAGCCTTCGTCTTCTCGTTTATGGCGTCCTGGAAGTCCTCGGGCCGGAGCTTGAACTCTTCGGAGAGCCTCGTCGCGACGGGCCTTGGAACGCCTCCGGCGAGGAGGACGTCGGGGACGTAGGCGACGTAGCAGGGCTGGGGCACGATCACTTCGTCCCCGGGGTTGATCGTCGCCCTGAAGGCGAGGTCGACGGCCTCGGAGACGCCGGTGGTGATCAGAATTTCTTCTTCGGGATCGTAGTCGAGGCCGAGGTCCTCTTTCGTCGATTCCGCCAAAATCTCCCTCAGCTCAAAAAGGCCCTTGTTTGGGGTGTAAGATGTGTGGCCGCCCTCAAGAGAGTAGATGCAAGCCTCTCTGATGTGCCAGGGAGTCGCAAAGTCAGGCTCGCCCACGCCGAGGCTGATCACGTCCTCCATCCCCACGACGATGTCAAAGAACTTCCTGATCCCCGAAGGGGGCATATCCCTGACCGTCGAGGAGAGGTGGGACCCTGGTCGCCAGAGAGAGGTTTTCTCCATCGCGAGCTTCTTGTTATTTGCGCTGATATCGCTCTTCATCATGCAGTGACCACCAATCTCTTGGGCTGGGTCCTGTCGTAGAGGGTGACCCCGTGCTCCTTGTAGCTTTTGAGGACGAAATGGGTGCAGGTTGACTCGACCCCCTCGAGGGTCGCGATCTTCTCGGTGACGAAGAAGGCGACGTTCTTCATCGACTTGCCCCTGACCGTGAAGGATATGTCGTGATCGCCTGATATCAGCCTCACCGACTGGACTTCGGAGAAACGGGCGATCCTCTCGGCGATGGCGTCGTAGCCTTTGTCCCGCTGGAGGGAGACCTTCAGCTCGATCATGGCGTAGACGTAGCCGTCATCGATCTTCTCCCAGTTGATCATGGTCATGTACTTCCTTATGACCCCTGACTCTTCCAGGTTCTTGATCTCTGCTGCGACCTCCTCCTCTGAACGGCCCAGCAGGGTTGCGATCTCCCCTGGGGTGGCCCTGGCGTTCTCCTCCAGCACCTCTAAGATCTCCTTGGCGAAGTCCATCATAGATTCTCCCGTTTCGATCTGAAAAGGATTATAGTTTTCCTCTGGTTTTTGTCCCCTTTTTCGTCACTGCGTTTGGACAGGG
>DUKF01000272.1:3175-4042 GCA_013329455.1 Methanotrichaceae archaeon
GTGGCGTTGACGCTGAAAGGAATTGGGTCCACAGGGCCGGTGAGGTTTTCAAAATCACGGAACATGCTATCGTTTCTCACAAGATGATAGAAGGGCGGATCTGCCTGGGCTGATGATCTGGTCTGGTTGAAGATCCCCTCTCCAGCCGAGCGGTTCACAAACCCGACCACCTCTCCGCCCAGGAGCGCCTCAAGCTCGTCCAGGTCGCCGGTGAAGCTGGGGGCGAGAGGGTCCACGGCGGCCGATGCCACCGCCACGGTCGAGAAGAGCAGAAAGAATATCAGATGCACGTTCTGCCTCCGGAATCTATAGAATTTTGGATTTAAGCCTCGGGCGTGATTCGAACACGCGACCTAGTGATTACAAGTCACTCGCTCTAGCCAGCTGAGCCACCGAGGCCCGTCTCCTCCCGTTCCATCCTCAACATTTAAAGACTTTGCTCCGCCCGGACCCGGTCCAGCAGCTTGCAGCTTGCGCAGATCCCATCGCTGGATGGCTCGCCGCACCGGTTGCAGGGGATGACCTCGTAAGAGCCGGGCGGCTGGAGCTCGATGATCCTGTCAAAGCCCCTCATGATCGAGTACTTAGTTCCCGGGTGCTTCGCCTCGATCTCGTTCAAGAGGTCTTTTACCTCTTGCCTCATCGCCCTCGATATGTAGGGGCAGGCCGAGGTGTCGATGGGAACTCCGTGGGTTATGGCGTAAAGGCCCATCTCTTTTTCGGGAACGCGGCGCAGCGGCTTGATCCTCGGCACCATGCCCACCAGAGCCCTTTTCGGCCTTAACCTGTAGAGCCGGTCGACGTCCCCTTTCAGGTAATTTAGCATCACCGTCTGGGCCTCGTCGTCGAGGTTGTGGCCGGTGGCGA
>DUKF01000061.1 GCA_013329455.1 Methanotrichaceae archaeon
TTTTGTATGTCCGTCTCGCCGCACCCACTTAAGTTTATAATTGATAAACATTCATTTTAAAATTCGGATCGACAGGGAAACAAACCTCTGAGGCTCGGATATCGGGCGCAGACTTCGTCCTTCCCGCGCCGTTTGGGATTATCCCCTTCAGGGGAAGGGGAACAAACCGCTGGCCCGGTTCCTTTGGTGTGGGTTACGTTTGAACCCCCCAGATTTAGGCCTCGTTGACAGGTTTCGTATACGCAGAAGACAGCCTTGCGTTTTCAGAAAACGAGGGGCGCGGACAGAGGCGCTCAACTCGATTTTGGAAAGCTGCAGGCTTACTCTCACTCGCCCTTGTCCTGGATCACGGTGGCGATCTCGGGCCTCAGGTGAGCATCGGGGGCGACGTCGTAGACCTCTCCTTTTATGAACTTCTCCACCATCTCTTTTGCCACGAAATCCGGGTACTGTATTGGCGGATGTTTCATGGTGTAGGCCGATATCTCGATCAGGGGTCCTCCGATCTTCCTGTCGATGGCCAATTTACAGATCCTTATGGCGTCTATGGTGGACCCGCCGCTGTTGGGCGAGTCCTCGACCGAGAGCCTCAGCTCAAGATCGATGGGAACGTTGCCGAAGATCCTCCCTTCCATTCTCAGGAAACAGATCTTGTTGTCCTTCTGCCAGGGGACGTAGTCTGAGGGGCCGATGTGGATGTCGTCCGCCATGAGGGGGGCGTCGAGGACCGACTGGACCGCCTCGGTCTTGGAGATCTTCTTGGACTTGAGACGTTCCTGATTGAGCATGTTCAAAAAGTCGGTGTTTCCGCCGGTGTTGAGCTGGTAAGTCCGATCGAGCTTGCATCCCCGGTCGTTGAAGAGCTTGGCCAGGATCCTATGGACGATGGTCGCGCCTATCTGACTCTTGACGTCGTCTCCAACTATCGGGATTCCAGCGTCCTCGAACTTCTTTGCCCAGGCGGGATCAGAAGCGATGAAGACCGGCATGCAGTTTACGTAACCGACCCCTGCGTCCAGGGCAGCCTGGGCATAGAACCTGCTGGCCTTTTCCGAGCCGACGGGCATGTAGTTGATCAGCACATCTGCGCCGCACTCT
Organism: Methanotrichaceae archaeon; assembly: GCA_013329455.1. Lineage (GTDB taxonomy): Archaea > Halobacteriota > Methanosarcinia > Methanotrichales > Methanotrichaceae > Methanocrinis > Methanocrinis sp9297u. Next base: position 1,099 of record DUKF01000061.1, read on the forward strand.
TCCAGCTCCTTCACGACGTCGCAGGGTTCCAGGTCCGAGACGACGAAGGTCTTGTTGTCGTCATAAGAGGACATGTGAGGAGCTATACCGTCCAGGACCGGTCCCTTCTTCACCTCAACGCCCATGTAGGGAACGTCAGAATAGAATACCTTGGTGCAGTTTGGTGGGGCGAAAATGGCATCGCTCACATCCTTTCCCACCTTTCTCCCGTCTATGTCGAAAGCTGCCACCACCTCTATATCGCCCGGCCTGTAATCACCGACGCTCTGATGCATAAGGCCGATACAATTTTCATCGTCAGAATTTTTATAATATTCAATCCCTTGGATGAGAGAGCTAGCGCAGTTGCCGAGACCGGCAATTGCCAATTTTATTTTTTTCAACTACATCGCCTCCCAAATTCACCTGAAGTAGTAAAATCTAACGCGCTACCGAGTATGCTACATTTCTATTAGATAAATCTATAGGCGATCCTGACCACATGATTTGGCCTTGGAGCGGTCGTCCGAAGTTAATTTTTGTCCTGCTCGATATAACAAATTTCGGCCTTAAAAAAAGGGCGGCAAATACCCTTCCTGGATCATACCTTTTCCGAATCTATCAGGTTTGGAAGACAGAGATCCTCGGCCCCATCGATCCGCCGGCTTCAAGATGCGTCAACCGGCATCTCATCGCTCTTCGGGACTTGTCCTGGGGTAGGACCCCAGAACCTTAGTCATGGCGGCCCTCTTTCTTATCCGAGCCAGGGCCTCCTCGACGATGGAGTCGGAGACGTGCCCCTCAAGGTCGATGAAGAAGTAGTAGTCGCCGAGGCCCAGCTTGCTGGGCCGGGACTCGATCTTGGTGAGGTTGATCTTTCTGACCGCAAACTCCCCCAAAACTTCCCAGAGGGCGCCGGGCTCAGCCTGTTCCAGGTATATGGCAAGAGATGTCTTGTCCCAGCCCGTCGGTCCCGGAGCTTCCCGGCCGACCACCGCAAACCGGGTCACGTTCTGGTCTGAATCCTGGACGTTCCGATCGATCACCCCCAGGCCGTAGCGTTCAGCAGTCTCGGCATCGGCGATGGCCGCCATCTCCGAAAACTCCTGGGCGAGCTTTGCGGCGTGGCTTGTGGACCCGGTCGTCCTCAGCTCTGCGTCTGGAAAGCTGCGTTTGAGGTATCCCCTGCACTGGGCCAGGGCCTGGGGGTGAGAGAGGATCAACTTCACCTCTTCAGACCTTCCGAGGCCGAGGAGGCAGTGTCTCACATTGAGGTTGATCTCGCCGACGATCTTGACTTCGCGCCTGAGAAGGGCGTCTAAGGTCTGGCCGACCGACCCCTCGAGGCTGTTTTCCAGGGGAACGACCCCGCGGCCCACCTCGCCCCTCTCGACGGCGGCAATGACCTCCTCGAAATCCCGGAAGTAGCGAAGGCCAGCATCCGGACTGTATTTTCTTGCGGCCTTCTCCGAAAAGGTTCCTTCCGGCCCCAAAACCCCGATCATTTGGCTCATTTCATATCTCTTAGCAGCTCTTTTGCCCTATCGACGTTGATCTTCTTCTCGGCCGCCATCTTTGCGGCCACAGCCTCGATCTGGTCGCCCACAGCTCCCGCCTGGACGGCGACGTTCTTGGCGTGGAGAGACATGTGGCCCCTCTGGATCCCCTCGGTGGCAAGAGCCCTCAGAGCGGCGAAGTTCTGGGCGAGGCCCACCGAGACCAGGACCCGTCCCAGGTCGTCGGCCGACTTGAGCCCCAGTATCTTCATGTTTGCCCTGGCCACGGGGTGGACCCCAGTTGCCCCGCCGACGGTTCCGACGGCGACGGGAAGCTCGATCGAGCCTACGAGGTCTCCGTCCTTGTTCTTCTCGTATATGGAAAGAGACCTGTAGGCTCCACCTCTAGCGGCGTAAGAGTGGGCTCCGGCCTCGATGGCCCTCGTGTCGTTTCCAGCGGCCATAGTGACAGCCGTCACGCCGTTCATGATCCCTTTGTTGTGAGTGGCAGCCCTGTAGGGGTCGCTTTCGGCAAGAGCGCTCGTCAAGACGATGGCGTCGACGACCTCGGGCCCGCCTATCTCCTCGGCCTTGAAGACGGCCCGGGCCCTAGCCACCCTCAGGTCGGCGAGGTTTGATATGATCCTGAGATAGACCTTGCCGCCGGTGATCTCCTCGATGAAGGGGGCGAGGGCCTCGGCCATGGTGTTGACGGCGTTCGCGCCCATGGCGTCTCTGCAGTCGACGAGAAGGTGGACGACGACCATCGGACCTTTCCTGGTGTTGACCACATTCGCCTCGACGCCGACGACTCCTCCTCCGTAGCTGACGAGCATCGGGTCTTTCTCGTTCGCCCTTGCTGCGATCTCCTCAGCTCGGGCCAGGACGGAAAGCCTCGCACCGTGGGGATCATCGACCCCCGTCACCTGGATCAGAGCCCTCATCACAGGTTTGCTACTGCTGGTCACAAAGCCTCCGCCTGCGAGGGCCATCCTTGCCCCGTTGCTGGCGGCGGCGATCACCGAGGGCTCCTCCGTCGCCATGGGGATCAGAACTTCCCGCCCGTCGATCAGAAAGTTGGTCGCGATCCCCAGGGGGATCTGGAAGAGGCCCACGACGTTCTCTACCATCTTGTCGGCCTGGTCGAGACTGAGGCCCGACTTTCCGATCGCCTCGATCTCCTCGTCGTTCAAACTTGTGTTCTCCGCCACGATCTTGAGCCGATCCGACGGAGGAACCTTGTACAATCCCGAAATTCTTGAAGTTTTCACTAGAACACCCTCCACAAAGCCCAGAGAGATGGAAAGCTCGTCAGCAGAGGGGAAAAACTTTATGCCAACCAGGACGTGTTTTCTATGTGCCAAGATCATCGCCCTTGAAGATCGACGAAGAGATTTGCAAGCTGGAAGAGGCTGTGGGCAGGCTCAGCCCCGTCCAGAAGATGCTTCTGGGGACCGACGGTTCCGTGACATGCCTTCTGGAGGTTGTAACCGGCTGTCCCGTCGAGATCGAGACCCTGGTTCAGAAGGTTGTGCCGGCAGACGAACTCGTCTCTTGCGAGCTGGAGATAGACCCCGGGGACGAGGTAAACTACAGGGTGGTCAAGCTCAAAAACTCCGTTTCGGGTGAGATTCTCATCCACGCCACTTCTTTCACCCCGCTGAAACGGCTCGAAGAACGTTTTCGAAACGACCTGATACGGGCGGACGTTCCCATCGGAACGATCCTGAAAAAGCACCGGATCGAGTCGAGGCGCGACGTCCTGAGGGCCCGCGTCTTGAAAGATGCGGGCGAGATGAACAGGATCTTCAACGTCTTTTCCAAAGAGCCGATGCTATCGAGAGACTACAAGATCATCAGGCACGGCCAGCCGTTGATGGCCATTACCGAGACCTTCCCCTACAACAACTTTCAGGACAAAAAGAGGGTGATCGTAGAGACGCCCTCGAGGATACATATGACACTCACAGACCTCGCCGGAGATTGCGGCCGGGTGGACGGCGGCGTGGGGGTGACTCTGGATGAGCCTTGCATCGTGGTGGAGGCGGAGAGGGGCGAGGGCCTTTTGGTCAGGGGCGATAACGCCGACCGTGCGAAGGTTGCGGCGAAGGCGGTGATGGACCGGTTCGATCTCGGCGGCGCCGAGATCTGGGTGAGGTCCTGCTACAAGCTTCACGTGGGCCTTGGCGGGGGAACGCAGCTCGCGATGGCTGTGGGAAAGGCCCTCTGCGACCTTTACGGTCGGCCTGCATCAGCTCGCGATATCGCCGCCGCCGTCAGCAGGGGCGGGACCAGTGGCATAGGGATTGCCGCCTTCGAGAGGGGTGGGTTCGTAGTCGACGGCGGCCACACCTTCGGACCGGGAAAAGAGAAGGTGGACTTTCGGCCCTCATCAGCCTCGGCGGGGGTCGCTCCCCCGCCGGTGATAATGCAAGCCGATCTTCCCAGCTCCTGGAAGTTTCTGCTGGCGATGCCGAATATACCCAAGGGGGCCCACGGCCGAAATGAGCTGGACGTCTTCGGGACCTTCTGTCCCGTACCCCGGGACGAGGTCCAGGAGCTCTGCCGCCAGGTGATGGTCAGGATGATGCCCTCCGTCATGGAGGGGGACCTGGACAACTTCGGCAATGCTGTGAACAGGATCCAAGAGCTTGGGTTCAAGAAGGTGGAGGTCGGACTCCAGCACCCACTCATACAGAGGCTGATGGAGGAGATGAGGTCTGCGGGGGCGGCGGGCGCGGGGCTCAGCTCCTTCGGCCCCACAGTCTACGCCGTCACCGACTCCGGATCGAGAGATATCGAGTCTGCGGCCAGAGAGGTCATGAGGGATGTGGGGGGCGAGGTGATCGTCACCCGGTCACGAAACTCGGGGGCAAGGTTGAGATCTGCCTGAACTTTGCGTTAAATTAAATCGATGTTTATAGACGGGATGATCATAGATGAGCGAGATTCAAAGGCTTCTTGAACGGCTGAGCAACGCCCACGGAATATCGGGGCGAGAAGGGTCTATCCAAGAGATAGTGCGCGAGGAGATAGGTTCTCTCGTCGACGAGATCAGGGTCGATAACCTCGGAAACCTCGTCGCCACCAAGAAAGGCGAGCGGCCTTCGGTGATGATCGCAGCCCACATCGACGAGATCGGACTCATGACCAAGTACGTCGACGAGAAGGGGTTTTTAAGGTTCGTCACCATCGGCGGCTGGTTCGACCAGACCCTCCTTAACCAGAGGGTGATGATCCACGCCGAGTCGGGGCCGATCTATGGTGTGATCGGGTCAAAGCCCCCTCACGTGATGAAGCCCGACGACCGGAAGAAGCCGGTCGAGATCAAGGATATGTTCGTGGATGCAGGCTGCAAGGACCAGGATGAGGCAAAGGCTCTTGGAATCAAGCCAGGCACCCCCATGAGCATCGACAGGACCTTCGCAAAGCTTGCGGGCGACAGGGCGACGGGAAAAGCCTTCGACAACCGTGCAGGGGTCGTCATGATGATCGAGGCTTTGAAGCGGACGAAGACGAAGTCTCAGATCTACGCCGTAGGTACGGTCCAGGAGGAGGTGGGCCTCAAGGGGGCCCGGACGAGTGCCTTTGACCTTCGTCCCGACGTCGCCCTGGCAACAGACGTCACGATCCCCGGAGACCATCCTGGGATCGAGAAGAAGGATTCAGCTCTTGAGATCGGAAAAGGGCCCGTGATCACCATTGCCGATGCCTCGGGCCGGGGGATCATCGCAACGGAGAAGGTGGTGGACTGGCTGGCCCAGACAGCTCTGGAGTTCGAGATAGAGGTCCAGATGGACGTCTCCGGAGGTGGGACCACAGACGCTACTGCCATCCAGTTGACGAGGGAGGGGATTCACACCGGGTTGATCAGCGTCGCCACCAGGTACATC
>DUKF01000123.1 GCA_013329455.1 Methanotrichaceae archaeon
CGGGGTATTCAATTCAAAGTAAACTCAGAAACGAAAAGAAAGAACGAAAGAAACAAAAGCGAAAAAAGAGAACTGACGGACCGCTAAGCCTCCGCCATCCTCTTCGCCCTATCTTTCTCCGCCAGGAGGACGTTCTCGTTCAGCACCTCGCAGGCGTTCTTGTTCTTCCACCAGGCCCACCTACCCTCCCCCAGAGCGTCTGAGGCTTCGTAGATGTCCGCAAACTCCTGGTCGTATACGGCGTACTCGGGGTTCAGGGGCACCATCGACCGGCCTCCGCCCTCCGAAAAGGAGGGGTCAACCTTGACGACCTCGCCCTTCTCGTTCTTCACAAGAAGCCAGACGTGATCATCGCCCTTGCCGGCGAAATCCTCGGCGTAGGCGAAAGAGACGTCAAATCCGTGGCTCTTGAAATACCACTCGTAAAAGGCGGCCTTCTCGAAGACGTCGAGATCAGTGGCGTAGCTTTTGATGGAGCTGCTGTACCTGATCACTTCATCGGGGTTCTGGACGTCGGCAGGCTTCAGCTCCAGATAATAGGGGTCCGGTATATCTTTTCCGCAGAAGTCGCCGCCGAGGGTTCCGTCCCGCCCCCCATCGCCATGCAAGAGCGCATAACCCCCAATCAGGACCAGACCGACCACGATGAAGATCCACTTATTCGCCAGATTTTCGTCCTCCTGTTCGCTACAGGTTCAAATGCCCCGTTCCGTGAGGATTCTACTGACCTCGTCCTCCACAAGCCTGCGAATTTCCTCATCGTCGGCCTTTCGCCCGCCGCTCCGGTGTGGCTCGTGAACACCGGAATCCCGGCTCGACGACCTCTCGAAGATGTTACGCTCGTTTAGGAAGAAGGGCTTCTCTCCTTTCTCGATCCTGAGAAGACTCTCCTTTAACCGCTCCTGGATCCCATCATCCCCGTAGAAGTAATCCTCGATGGCCCTTTTCGTCAGGTCCGGCATCCCCTCTGCGACCAGGTTGCTCTCAGGATCGTTCATGTACTTGAGGCCCATCCTGATCACTCTGTGAAGACGATGCTCGAGGTTTCCCTTCACCTCGCATCCCCTCTCCTCTCCATAGGGGTTTCTGAGCAGGATCAGGATTTCGTCCCAATGGTTCTCACCCAGCTTCCTCCAAGGCTCAATCCTCTCTTCAGCAAGTCCCGTGTGCCTCGCAACCGCCCTCACGATCTCGTCGAGACCCACGAACCCTCTGGTGAAGACATAAGCCCTCTCGGCCTTCCCTGGATCGCACTCGAAGAGCCTCCCCTCGGAGAGAGCCTTTTTAACGAGATTCTCCTCAGGTTCCTTTTGCCTCTTCTCCCGGTGGTAGCAGGGAACCAGGACGGGGGGCCGGTCCAGCCCCTCTGTGAACTTCTCCCGCATCGCAACGCTCGGCGGGTCCTCCCTGGGATAGTGGCGGCCAGCAACAAAAGGCCTCATCGCCTGGTGAATGTAGGCATCAATGGTGGAATAGTCCTGGCCGAACTTCTCGACCATGATCTGATTGTCGATCAGGATCACCCCATCCACACCCACTCCGACTCTTTTGGTCATCAGATCGTACAGAGAGATAGTGGCCCCAAGATCCCTCTTCGCCTCCTTTGCTCTCTGCTGAGAGTCCACCCCCTCTTCGGTAAGCACTCCCAGGACGAAGACGGGATATGCAGGCCTCTCCCCCCGGATGTACCTTGTGATCGGGTTGACAAAGCCGGTCCCAGTACCGCCGCCGAGAGACACTATGAAGAGGATCCCGTCGCACATCTCCGATCCGTTGTTATTGTTGTTGTCCTTGAGGGCTGCAAGAGTAGTGTAAGGCCGTATCTGATCCCAGGCAGCTCTGAGTATGGGGTTTTCCGACTCGTGTTCTGAGAGGGCGGTGCGTTTTACGTCTTCGTCGCTCTCGAATATCTCGAAGACGGCCTTCAGAAACTCGGCCTGCCTCATGAACCCCTGCTTTTTGACATCGTACCCGTAACGGTCCACGATCAACTTCGAAGTCTTGGATTTGGAGGCGATGACGTCATGAGGTATGAAAAAGCCAGGATAGCGTCCTCCCTCAAGAGAGCCGAAGAAGTCCTGGTTTTCGGTCTCCTGGACATCGGCCTCAAGCCAGAGGCCCTTCACACCACCGAAAGAGACGTGCTCGCCCAGAGACTTCTTCAGCAGAGTGACATCCTGATTTTTGAGGAAACTCTCTGCCAGATGTCCTCCACAACCCCCGATTCCGACAATACATAGCCTCATCTCATCCCTCCCAAGGCCTCGGCGTAGATCGGCCACAACAGCGCCAACTCAGAGGCGAAGAGGGCCAGAAAGGCCACAATTCTCGAACCCAGGTCCACCTGGGGAAATATCGTCCCCTGCTGGACGGATAGAACGATGGAGATCGCAAGCAAGGGCACTGTGAGCATTATGGCGGCCTTCATATTTCTCGACAGCTCGTAATAGCCGTAAAGCTCCTTTGGGATAAAGGCGGCCGCAACGAGAGTCAAAAGCAGCACCATAATCCCAAAGGTCGCAAAACCCAGGGGACCTGAAGCGAGGGTGGGAACCTGGTAGTAGTTGTACCGGGAAAAGATCTCGGGCGTCAGGAAGTAGAAGTAGGCGAAGGCCGCGAAGAGGAGCATCCAAGCGGTTACGGCCCCAGCATTGAAGTTCGAACCCTGGCGGGTGAACATCTCCTCGCGAAGTTCGTCCCCAGATATCTCGCCGCCGTTGGTGGTGGCTGCAACCCTCCGGTAAGTCCTTTCCATGTTCAGCTTGTGGAGCGCCACTCCCAGGGCCAAAAGCAGAACGAAGAGCCCAAGGCCCAGAAGGCCATTCGAAGAGACGACGATGAGGGCGTCCAATACGCTCATCTGTAAAGCCTCCTTTCAATCACGATCCCAACGGCCAGAGCCGCCAGCAGAACTGCGAGGATGTTTGCGACCGTCACTTTCGAGTATATCGGATATTTGACAATTTTCCGGTTGATCCCATCTCCAGATATGCCACCGGTCGACTCTCTGGAGTTTTGGTCCGTCGCCGAGTACTTGAAGTAATAGGTGAAGCTCTGGTTGGCGTCGGAGACGTCGAAGGGTCGAAGATCGAAGAGGACATCCTGCGCATCCTCAGAAGTGTTTATGGTCTTGGTCACCTGATACCTGTTCGGATGAGACGGCGTGCTGGTGTAAAGGTCTATTCTCAGGTTACTTATCTCCGGGTTCTTCACCTTGAGGCTGAACCTGTAGTCCTGCCACCAGTATCGGTTTTCGTCTGCGGGCTCGACATCAGGGTCCGAGACGAATATTTTTGGGCTCGGGAAAAGGTAAGGTCCTGAAAATATCTCCGTACTGTTGCCATTGAGACCGTCGCCGTAGGTGTAGAAATAAGAAAAGTTCTTTCCAGCATCGCCCTCACCAAAGAAGCCATATTGGCTGGCGACGAAGGTCGCGTTCGTCCCAGACTTCGCGTCTTGGGTCTCGTTCCTGAGCTCCCTTTTCTGGTCGTCGAGGACGTGGAGGGTCACGTTAATCATGTCTCCATCGGTGTCGACGAACCGGGCTTCGTACCGGATCGGATCGTTGTACCTGGCCCTGGGCGGGTCAACCCTGATGCTGCTCTCGTCAACTTCGGGAGGGCTGTTGACCAAGTCCAGCTCGAGGGCACTGTAGTAATCGTCTCGCTGGTAGGGCTTGCCGTACATGGTGTCAGTGTGGTATGTGCTGTGCATATCGTTGAACCATATGCGGAAGGTAGCGTTTCCCACCTCCCTCGAATCGACGAAGGGGGTTATGCCAGACCAGTCCCTAGTGGTGACGTTGTTCTTTTCGGAATACTCATTGGCGAGGATCACCCTCTGAGACCCAACTCTCGTGAAGTTGTCCTCACCGGGACCTTTCGCCTCAAGCCAGAGGTAAACGTCCGACCGGACCTCGATGGGGTTGTCGTTCTCCACCCAGGCGTAGATCTCAAGCTCGTCGTTCCTGGTGATATCGGTCTTGTTTGAAGGGTACCAAATCAGGACCGTGGGTACAGTGTAGTCCTTGGGCGGGACGAAGGGTATGTGGAGGAGCTTTTTCATGTACTCATACTCATCGGGGTCATCCTGCTTCCACTTCTCCAGGTTCCCGATCATGTCATCCAGATCCAGTTTGACGATCTTCTTGCCCCCGCTCTTCGTTACAGAGTCACCGCCGCCACCGGTGGACCCGCTGGGTCCGCCGGGCCCCTCGGCGGCATAGGCTGATCCCAGAAGATAGAGAAAAATAAGTAAAAATATTACCATCGATCTTCTTTTCATGCCTCGGCTCCCGCCTCTTCTTCGAATCTGATATCAACCTCGTAGAATCTGTATCCAGGTTTGTTATCCCAGACCAGCCTCTTCCAGCTAGATCCAGAAGTGTAGCGCTTCCAATCCTCCAGGTTATTCCAGTTATCGTTATCACTGGAGTGAATCAGATCGGCGGTCAGGTTGACGCTTCCGTTCACCCAGGCTACGTAGTTATACCGACCAGGACTGACGTCCTCATAGTCCAGGTTTTTGTACATAGCCACGATCTCGGGTCCTTGGAATACCTCCGTATCGACGCCGTTTATCAGGAACTTGTATTTTGCGTCTCCAAGGAACTCGACGTCGGTGAAGGGCTTGACCACCCAGGATACGTTCCCATTAGAAGGATCATACTGTTTGCGTTCGCCTATAGTCTTCCACACGGAGTTTGGCGCCTTGACCAGGAGTTCCACCCAAAGCTCTTCCTTATCTTCAGCCACATCCTCTACATTTTCGATTTGGATCGTGTAAGTGTACCTATTGAGGTTGTTGTTTTCGGGGAAGACCTGCATAATGCCTCTGGCTGGAGTGACAATTCCCGTGATCGACTCTTTGACGAGGTTTGGCCCCTGGTAAATTGTGGGGGGTGAAGCCACGCGTATGAACCTGTAGCTGACGTTGCCGGCGACGTCATCGTCGAAGAATACGTTCCTCCAGCTGATCCGAGGTTCGCCATTGTAGGTGGCGATCCCCTGAGACCTCCATATGGAGGAGCTCGGCTCGCTCGTCTGAAGCTCGATGTCACAAACAGGAAGGGCCGTGTTTACGTCCACAGAATAAGTATACCGAGCAACTGTGCTGCCCCTGTCCGGAGTGACGGCGGCGTTCTCATACTTTATCAGGACGATCTCGGGCCCCAGGTACACTCTCTTCTCATCCTCGCGACTGGTACCCAGGGGGCTCTCAGACTCGGGGTAGTAGAAGCTGAAGTAGTATGAGCTGGTTCCCTCTGAACCGATCGTCTCGCTTGGCATGACGCCAGTCCATTCCATCGTCTGCCAGCGAGTGGCGTTTCTGTACCTCTTCTTCTCAACGAGCTTGAACAGGTTTTGATCTATGTCCCATATGTTCAATCCCACGTCCAGATTCTTTGAGCCCTTGAAATCGAGAGCGTAAGTGAAGGGTGTGCCCGAAAAGCCGTCCACAGGATCGACGCTGGAGTTTTTGTATTCATAATCCACCGGCCAGAATGGCCCTTCGAAGGCCTCGGTCTGCTTTCGTCCAACGAACCTGTAGTGGGCCTTGATGAAGTCGAAGTCAAGGGAGACGTTGTCCCACCTCAAAGTCTGCCAGGCGCCGATGTTGGTATAGTTCAGGCTCCCGCAGTCCTTCCAGGGGCCGATCACCTCTGGCGCCGTCTGGAGCGTCACCATATCCCCCGCGCTCGAGAATACGTCGATCCGATAGTTGTAAAGGGTCTCGTTGGTGCCCATCTTCGGGGAGACTTCGGCGTTCTTGTAGACGGTGATCATCTTGATCAGGGCGGGCTGGCCGTCGTAGCCCTCCATGGTCACCGGATCTCCGACGAGGGGGGTGATAACCGCGCGGTACCATCCCTTCTCCCAGGTGCTGGTCTCGTTCTCATCAGAGGCCCATTTACTGAAAGAGCCGCGGCTCATCTCCGGCGACCTGAAGTTGACGTCGAACTTGACATCTTGAGACGAGTGGGCCGTGAGGCTAATGTCTTCTGTGTACTTTTTTGAGGCAGTGTAATCGGTGTAGTCGGGTCCTACCTCCATCTCCACCTCGTAACGCATGGGACAGGTCATCGTATTTGTCAGGTGGACTTTATAGACGATAGGCTGGTTAACGTTGAAGGGCATCTTAGCGTTGCCGACCTGCTGAAAGCTCATCGAAGCTTCAGACTGACCAAGAGCGGGAGGCAGAATTAGTGTGACAACGACAAAAACGAGTAGCGCGCATTTTGGATATCTCAAGCTTTCACGACCCACCTAAATTCTGAGATTATTTCTGAAATTACCCCTAAGGTCTTAAGAGATGTCTCTATTAAATGTTAACGTACGACCTGATGGGCGGCTGCCATCAAAAAAATGTTGACGCGGGCTTCACGCGTCGATCGCCTTGCTCGCCGCCTCAACTCCGGCACCCAGAGAAGGTATCACGCCTTCCTTCTCCAAGACCAGCTCCAGGGTCTGAACGGTCCTGAGAACGTCGGCCTCGGTGCAGGCGCCCATGGTTCCGATCCTGAATATCTTGCCCTTAAGGCTTGACTGGCCGCCGGAGACTACGACGCCACGCTTACGCATTCCTCCGCGAAGCTGGCCGTCGGTAATGCCGCTAGGCATCTTCATGGCGGTGACGGTGTTGGAGTAGTGGGTGTGCTCGTTCACCTGGGGGAATAGCTCGATCTCAAGGGCTGATGCGGCTTCTCTTACCCCATTGGCTAGCCTCGCCATCCTCGCCCGTCTCTCAGGAAAGCCCTCTTCTGAGGCCATGTGGAGCGCCTCCTGGAGGGCGTAGAAGAGGGAGACGGCCGGGGTGTAAGGCGTCTGGTTATTTCTTGACTTATCAAGGTGGGCCTTGAGGTCGGTGTAGTAGCCGCCCTTGCCGTCCTCCAGCATCTCTTCGGCCCTCTTGCCCACGGTCACCATGGCGAGGCCCGGGGGGACTGCAAGGCACTTCTGAGATCCGGTGATGGCGATGTCGACGCCCCACTCGTCGGTGAGGAACTCGTTTCCGCCTACGGAGGATATCCCGTCCACGATGAATATGGCGCCGTATTTTCGGGCGAGCTTTCCGACTTCTTTAGCGGGATTGACGATCCCGACGGAGGTCTCGTTGTGGACCATGGCGATGGCTTTTGCGCCCTCTTCAAGAACTGCCTCTATCCGGTCCAGTTCGAAGGGCGTGCCCCAGGCGAAGTCCAGGGGGACGGCGGTTCCGTACCGGTCGCCCAGTTCCGTGAACCTCTCGCCGAACTTGCCGTTGGTTACGGTGACGATCTTGTCCTCTTTTCCGATGATCCCGCCAACGGCGGCCTCCATGCCGGCAGTTCCGCTACCGCTCAAGACCACGGCGTCGTTCTTCGTCTCGAAAAGCTCCTTGAGACGCGACCTGCAGTCTTCGTAGATCGTCTCGAAGTCGGCGCTTCGATGGCTGACCATAGGCTTTGACATGGTCCGGAGCACCCTCTGGGGCACCTTGACCGGCCCTGGAATCATGAGCAGTGTGTCCTCGATATCCAAATCAGATCCCTCGTCCCTTACAACCACGGGAAGTCTATATAAATCTAGCTTTTATCCGCTCTGCGGTCTTCCAGCTGTGCCTAACAAAGGGCGGAAGCTCGCCGTGCTCTTCCATCCAGGTTTCGAGGAACCGGACGGTAGTGGGGTCTGAAGGATAGCCGCTCCCAATCTCCAGGCCGATGGTCCTCTCAAGCTCCCTCACCGACCTGTCCCTGTTCACCTTGGCGAGGATCGAGGCTGCGGCCACAACGATGTGGTTTTTGTCAGCCCGGTGCTCGGCGATGACCTCCATACTGGTCCCGCTCCCCTCTTTCACCCTCCGGGCGAACCGTTCCTGGTTTACGTCGGCGGCGTCCAGGATCGCCCTGTCTGCCGAGAGATTTCCCACCACCTTCGAGAAGCTTTTGACCATGATCTCGTTCATCGTTATCAGTTGGCGAAGCTCGTCGATCACTTCGGGCTTCACCTCCAGGACGTATCTGTCCTGGGCGATCTTCTCGATCTTGGCGGCGAGAAACGCCCTTCTTTTGGGTGATAGCATCTTTGAGTCCTTGACGCCCAGTGCTGCCAGGTCGAAGAGCTGGTCCTCCTCGATGACAACGCCGGCGACGAACATCGAGCCGATCACTGGCCCCTTTCCAGCCTCGTCAGCGCCCAAAAGTCGCATCTCTCATTTGGTTGGGGCCGGGGGTATTTGAATCGATCGAAACTCATACCAATGATAATTGTTGGTTGTGCAGAAATATTTCCATACTTAAAATTGAAGAAAAAAAAAGAGCGCCCACAGGCGCTCTAATTGCTCATACGTATGGCGTTGGGCGTTAAGTAGCCGAAGTTTCGCGGATATGCCGTGGGACTCGATACGTCGAAGTATACCACGTCGGGTCCGTCGTAAATGGGCGGACTGGGCCAAGTGCTGATCAAAGCGCCGGGATCGGTGTAGATGTTCCCGTTGGCGTTGTAGAACCTAATCACCCCTCTCGCCCCTGGTAGCCATAGGTTGAAGCTTGGGCCAGAATGCAAGATGGAACAAGCAGCACCGTTATCCGGATCGAAGTCCAGGACCCTAGTGCCCGGTAAGCCCGCAGTTGAGTTCAACCTGACATCCCCAGTCCCGATCGTCCCGAGTGGAGTTACGGTTTTGATGTAAACTGAGTCGTTCAGATCGTACTGCCCAAAAATTGTGCCCTCATCCACGAAGACTATCCGAGGCAGGGTGGGCGGAAAAGCAGTCAGCTTCTGTCCGAGGTCGACGTCGCCCGGAACCACTTTAGATCCAGCAGCGTGGGGTCCAAAGGCGGTGGGCGTGAGCCTTATGTCGTTGGGCCGGATGCTCGTGACCCCCGTCACCACGGTGTCTCCGACGTGCAGATACATGACGTCATCCTGGTCAAATAAATTCACGTTCGGTCCCACGTCCCAGTACCCCATCTGCGCCGGAGTTTGCTTCATCGTGCCGGCAGAGGCGAAATCCTCAACGATATCTCCTTCCTCCGGACTCGAGTTGGTTACCCTGTACCCAAACTGGCCATAGGCCCCTCCGATAAAGAGCACAAGGATCAGGGCCGCAAGAGTGCAAGCCCTCATCAACTTTTTCATGTTTTATCCTCCAGGTATCCTAAGACCTTAACAGCTCATCACACAGAAAGTCGGACGTTGTTCGCAACCACAAATCCGAAGGGATAACCTCCCATCGCAACACTGGGAAGAGAGATGTCTATGTAAACGCTGTCGCTGTAGTCGTAGATCGGATCTCCGTTCCCGTCCACGTTGCCGTTGGCGTTATAGAACCTGATGGTGGCTACCGGCCCTCCAGCAGATAACGGCACTATCATCGGAATCGCTGGCCCGTCGTTGTCAGGATGGTAGTCGAGCACCTTCGTTCCTGGAGAGAGACCACAGACTGGACCCAGACGGACGTCTTTGGTGGTGGTCCTAGCTCCGAGGACTGCAGGGGTCATCGCCAGGATGTAGACCGGATCCTGGAAGTCGTACCCCTGGCTGCCGTAGAGGTCCACGTAATAAATACCCGCCGCAGGGCCGGGCAGAGCGGTAAGTGGCTTGTTTATGTCGTTGTCTGTGGATATCACTTTTGTACCCGCAAGATATCCATAATAATCGGTGAGCCTTATATCATTGGCGTCGATGATGCTGTTTCCCGAGACGTCCAGATATATGGTGTCTCCGTCGTCATAGATCCCGGGATTCGATCCTGTATCCCAGTAACCAAGATTTGGATTCATCGGCGCTGAGAAATCTTCGAGAAAACGCCCCACGTCGTTGTCTCCAGTCATCACCTTGGACCCGAACTGTCCCAAAGCACCGTTTAAGCTAAGGGCCAAGACTAGTCCTGTCAGCATACAAACTTTCGTTATTCCCTTCAAATTAACCCCCCTTCGTATTTCTAGGAACAAGTTACAGTCTATCGTAATCTTATAAGTACTTTTTTGGGGATTTAGGGAGATACAGGAGACCTATAACGCCGATAAGCAATTTTAATCGAAGAAAAACTTTCGATCAAACCCTCAAACGAAAACTAAAGCATCTAAAACGGCGTTATATGGACGGAAACGAAGGCACCCGATATGAAAATCATCGCGCCTTCGACCCTCTCGCCTTCGAAGAAAAATAAGGCGAGGGGTCGACGAAAGTTTAAATGGACAGTCTAGCGTCATTTATGGTCACCACATAGAAGGGGTACTGGGTGTCCATGTAGACTACGTCCCCTCTATCGTAGATTGCGTATCCTCCGTTGTTGATGTTTCCGTTGATGTTGAAGAAGCTAAGCATCCCCGGAAGGGTTGAGGTCTTGAGGCCGTTATCTGGATCGGTGTCGTTAACCCTGCTCCCCGCTGGAAAACCCTTGTAATTGGTGATACGGACATCGTTAGAGTTGATCTCGCCTGGCACCACGTTGAGGTATAGCGGGTCTTCCAGATTGTAGGCTCGGTCTCCTGCCGCATCGAGGAACCGCAGCTCGGCCCTGGGGGTGGTAGCGGTCCCAAACTTCGTCAGCTTCTTTCCTATGTCGTTATCGGCCTTCGCCACCTGGGACCCCGCAGGAAGCTCGCCGAAAGGCGTCAGCCGGACGTCGTTTTCGCTGACGACGTCATCACTGGGATTTATGTTTATGTAGACCACATCATATCGGTCGAAGACGCCCACGATCCCTCCATCCCAGAAGGCGAACTCAGGACCCATGTAAAACGGGCTGAGGGCCCCGGACTCGTCTAAATCGTTCAACATCACCTTTGATCCGTATTGCATCTCGTCACTAGCCCAGGAGGCTGAAGTGGCGACCAGGGTCAAAACCATCATCAACAGAACTGCCCTGCCGAAAGGAAGATATCTCATCATGAGTCACCCCACATCAATTCGCATTACTCCCCTATTTGTGAGATGTATCTTTCTACGATATCACATATAAATATTGCTAAAATGATACGCATGATATTCAGCGCAGTAGCGGTCCATAGATTCGAGAAAAATCCTGGACCAAAATAGTCCAAGCTGGCCGGAGGATTCTCGGGTTCGTTCGCGAATCCAGGCCAGAATTTGATCAGATATTCTCCTGAAATTTTCTCGGTCGTTATACCCAAACCTTGGGTTCTACCACACCATTTTCGATCACCATGTAATTGTACATGGAACAGGGACTCTTGTTCCAAGAGCCGACGTTTGCAACCCTGTACTCCTCGTCGTGGAAGGGCATGTGAGTGTGGCCATAGACCAGAAACTCGTCGATCCCCATCCCCAGATAAATAGTTCTGGACCTGGACTTGGCGAGATTTTCTATGGTGAGAGCTGCCTCATGGCGGCCACAAAGCCTCTCATCTGGACCCTCCATCATGGATTTCAGCGTTCCGGATAAATCGGAGGGAACCCTTCGGAGGTTCTCCAGGATCGACTTTGAGGCCTGGATCGTGTCCCAGAGTTTGCTGGCGGCGTTCCCCGTGTCATCGCCTACAAGACACAGGTTCTCGGCAAAGCATTTGTAAGAGGTCAGCGACTTGTAGTAGGGATTGGCGAGGACCTCCAGCTGGTAGCCGTGAGTGAAGAAAAACTTCTCGCCACCTTCCTGAAGCCTGACGTACTCCGCGACATTCTCGAAGGGGAAGCCGTCGGACAGCGTCTCCTTGAGTTTCAGCATGTAGTAGTCGTGATTGCCAACGACGTAATGCACTTTCACGTCGTCCTTGAAGCTCGCGAGCACCGAGATCGCATCTTCTACATCCATCAGCGCTTTTGCGAAGTCGCGTCTCCAAAAGTCGACCATATCTCCGAGTATGACCAAGTCTCCGCCATCGCTCAGCTGGTCGTCTTTTATGTGATTGAGAAACTCGAGGAACTCCCTATCATCTTTCTCAACTTTTGCATCGTTCTGTTTTTCTGCCAGATGGACATCGGATACCACAACAATCATATAAATCCCTGGAACTTGTGGGATTTCCGTATATTTAACTTCTCCTCGAAGCTTTTCTTGAAGGCCACAGCTTATCGATTCATCTTCGACCGGTCCTTAACTACCTTCTTCAAACCCTTCATCAAATCTGGACGGTCCAGACCCTACCGTAGTTGCTGGGAACTACAAAAGAGGTCCATGCACCGCCAACGACGTCTTCGAGGTTGTCGAATCCATGAAGCTCCTCCACGTAGTCTCCGTTGAAGGGAAACTGGAATTCCACCTGCTTATCCTGATCTGTGAAGTTGAGGGCCACCAGGCTAAAGAGGTTCTCCTCCTCTCTTGAGAAGATCAGGACGCCCTTTGACTGGTAACGGTCGCGATCGTTGTAAAACATGTGTTTGCCTCGCAGGAACTGTGGCTGGCGGCGCATCTTGATCAGACTCCGGACAAGGGATATCATCCTCTTTCCGACGGGATCGTAGAAGTAGTCCCAGCGGACAGGCCTGAACATCACAACTCTCCCCATGCCCTTCTCGGGGATACAGTAGTTCTCCCCAAACTCCTGCCCCTGCCAGAGCATCGGGACCCCCTTGGCTGCGAAGATCCCTATGAGGTAGGGCTGGACCTTGTACCATAAGCTGCGATCCCCGTCTTTCAGGACCAAAAGATCCGACTCCAGAGCCCCATATAGGTCCCGGTTCCTCTCTTCCAGGAGCCTCAGGTTCATGTCGATCCCGTGGGGAACGGTGCCGAAGTTGCAAACAAGACGGGAATGGTCGTGGTTCTCCATGTACTGGAGGGCAGTCTTCTTGATCGTCTCGCCGTTGACCTCGACCTCGGTTGGATAGTCCATGAGACCGAGCCTAAGCCCGAGAGTCGTCAGCCAGTCCGCGTTCCCATGGGCAACCATCTTGACTGCGGCCAAAGTCTCATTCTGCCAGGTGCAGTTGCTGTAAGTCTCACGCAGAATCTCTCTTGGGCCTTCAAGCTGCTCTGCGCACTGGATTATGTTTATCGAATCGCCGTCGAAGAACCTCTGCCAGTGGTCGGTAGATCCCATCTTCGACTTGATCATTTGGTAGGTCTCGTAGACCAAGCTCGCGTAACCCTTGCCCACGGCGCCGTCCCAGTAGTTGGGGACACAGTCGTACCTGAACCCGTCGGCGTGGTAAACATCCAGCCAGTTGTGATTAACTGTGAAGAAGAAGTCCCTTGTGAAATCCAGGTTGAAATCGGTGCTCTGGCCGAAATAATCCTTTGCGAAGGGGCCCATGAAGGGGTTTGCGTGATACTCGAGCCTGTTGTAAAGGTAGCTGTAAGGGAAGAGGTCGCTGGTGTGGCCGTAGACGACGTCGAGGATCACGGCGATCCCCCTCTGATGAGCCGCGTCGATGAACTTCTGCATATCGCTCCTCTTGCCGAACCTCTCGTCGACTCCGAAGTAGCCGATGGGCAGAAATCCCCAGTCGACGGTATTGGAGACGTTGGAGACCGGCATCACCTCGATGCAGTTTATACCCAGGTCCCGGAGGTAGTCGAGCCTCTCGATGGCGTCGTCGATGCATACCCCAAACTCGTTTATCATAAGCTCGTAGACGACCAGCTCGTCGAGGGGCGGCGTCTTCCACTCTTTCTCGTGCTCGTTCCACTTCCATTTATAAAGCCGGTCATACCCCTTCGTTATTGCCGAGAGCTTTCCGATCCCGTACTCTCTAGCAAAGGGATCGATAATCCAGTCGATCGGGTCCTGTAGTCGTGGGCATTCCAGGCAGTACCTGTAGACGTACCTGCCATCGTCACCCCAGTGAGAGTCTGGATGACGATCTCCTGAGTCTGGATCGATCTCCACCTCTATTGACCAGTACTCGCCGTAATCGGGATCGTCCGACTGATTCATCTCGAACTTCATCGGCTGTATATCCTGAATGAACTGGTCTTTTTCATGGATAATCTTGACGAAGAGCCGGTTTTCGTCCCTGGCCGAGACCCAGGGCAAGAATATACCGAAGTCGATCACCTCTGGCGAGGTCCCTTTGGACCTGGCTCCCAGCTTATCTAACGGCAAGAGTTTCATCGTTCACCCCTCTTTTATTCCTTCGATCAAAGCACAGACTTTCCGTCTGTTCTGCCTCAACCTGGCGGATAATCTCAGGACGAGATCTCAATCTGTGCAGATTTTCAAAGTTCGAATTCGGTCTTCGATCTTTTCGTCGAACTCAAATGCCATCGATCCGTCCGAGATCTTCACTACCAATCAGTCCCTATTTATGAGGTTTTCCCGGCATAAGTAAATTTTCATATATTGAGACAGTACGAGCCGAGACCAACTTTCTGGTCCATCCAAGTTGGATGATGCAACAGGGGGTTCCCTCATCAAGAGCCGCCAAAAAAAACGAGGTGTTCCGATCGGGATTCCGTTCTGGAATAGATTGATCTATCGGGAGGCCTACCCTCGTTCGATGATTGATCTCTTCCTCAGGGTGCTGGAGTTTGCAGCTCCGATACTAGCCATGATCGGTATCGGTCTCTTCGGCGCCGGCGTCCTGACGGAGATGGGGCTGATGCAGGGCCTCGCCCGGATCACAAGGCCGATCTTCTCCTTCACGAGACTTCCCGACGCCTGCGCCTCGACCTTTGTCATCTCCCTGGGGTCGGCGGTGGCGGCCAACGGGATGGTGGCGAGGTTCAGGGACGAGGGGTGCCTCGAGGAAAAAGAGGTGGTCCTCTGCGCCATCATGAACAGCATACCCGTCTACGTCAGGGAGCTATTCACCTACCAGATCCCAATTGTTATTCCAGCCCTGGGGCTGGTGGTAGGCGGGTTTTACGCCCTCGTCTTCATATTCACGGCCCTGTTCAAAATCTCGGTGGTGGTGATCCTAAGCAGGCTGTTTCTTAAGGAGGGAACCTGCCGGGTGCCAGAAAACAGTCGTCAGGATAAGGTTTCCCTCAGGGACGCGGTGATCAAATCTTTCCGGCGGGAGAGGAGGCTCTTTTTCAAGATCGCTGCCATCTACATCACCATGACAATCCTCGTCCTCGCCCTCAGGGAAAGGGGGGCCTTCGATGCCTTCAGTGTCCTGCCACTGGCGGAGATCTTTGGGATCCCGCCGGAGAGCATCGTTCCCCTGACGACCTACGTTGCAAGCCCTATCGTCGGAATATCCCTTCTCGGTCCGATGATCCACAGCAACGGGATCACCCCGGTCCAGGCCATGACCGTTCTGATGCTAGGAAGCATGTTCATGCTCCCCTTCTTCGCTATCAGAAGTCTTCTTCCCCGCTATGTGGGGCTATTTGGTCCGCGCCTGGGCGTGGGGATAGTCATCTTCTCGACGGGTATGAGCGTCTTCGTCAGGTTCGTGATCCTCGTGGCCTTGCTGACCATAGGCCGATGAAGGCAACTCCCTTTTCACGATCCGAGGTGGCTTCACTCGCCCATGATCTGGACGACGATCCTCCTGTACCGAGGCCTGTTGTCCAGGTCCAGAAAGACTATCTGCTGCCAGGTTCCCAGCATCAGTTTTCCGTCGGAGAAGGGGATGGTGAGGCTCGGGCCGATCATCGAGGCCCGGATGTGAGAGTGGCCGTTGCCGTCGCCCCACCTCTGGTTGTGGGCGTACTCGATCTCCTCTGGAGCTATCCTTTCCAGGGCACCCAACATGTCCTCCACCAGGCCCGGCTCGTACTCGATGGTGGTGACGGCTCCTGTGGCGCCAGAGGCGAAGATGACGGCTATTCCCGCATCAAGCCCCGACCTCTCGACGGCGGCGGCCACCTTCGAGGTCAGGTCGGTCATCTCAGCGTTTCCTTTTGTCTGAAAGTCGACGTGTTCGGTCACGATCAAGGGAATCACCTCCGGTTTGACGACATGAATTGTATGCCATAACATCTTTTCGTGGTCACCCTTGATCAAACTTTGCAGAGGAAAGTGGTGATAGACCTCCTTCATGATCGACAAAATTGAAGAGGTGGCGTCTGCTTAACCTGGAGAGTTCCTCTCTTATCGATTTACGAAAGACGTTATTTTGACCCACCAAAAACGAAGACGCCCTGCCGATCGCCCAAACTCGTCTTGCATCCGCGCCAAATTTTTGTACTATCAGTAACATATACCCACATTAGGTGTTCATCTTGAAATCCTGCGGATTTGCTGCTTGTCTGTTGTTGTTCGTCCTCATCTTCGGAGGGCCGATTGGATGCTGCATCGACCCTCCAGACAACGTTTTTGAATACAGCTCTGAGGATGTATCTCAGTTCTCCGACTTCTTCATGATGGAGTCGCCGGCCACGAGCGGTGCGGTTGAGAGTTACAATCCATCGGGACGGGAGCCGTCCTCGGTCTATTTCGGCGACCGGTCCACATCCTACTCGACCTACCAGTCAACGTACATGGGGACAAACTCTCTTTGGATCCAGGGTTCCTCGAGCTGGGCCCAGCGGGTCGTCTGTCCCCTCGGAGCATACCTATCGCTCCTAGCTTACTCCTCTGGTGGCGGGAGGGCTGACTTCTACGAGATATATCCCGACGGAAGGCTGCTTAGCAGGTCCTATTCATTCTATCCTGGCTACAGCAGGCTCATCTTCGAGGCTGATGAAGTTGGCCGACACATTTTGATGTTCGCTTTGAACAACCAACCGAGCAACGTCGTGATCGTGGACGTTAGCAGCGGAGGATGGCCGCCATCGCCGACCCCAGGACCAGGGCCAAGTCCCGCACCGTGGCCCTCGGCCGGATCTGCGAGGGTGATCTTCAGCTCGAGTTGGCTGATGGGCTACAGCGTCTTCGTCGACGGATCTTACATCGGGGGCGACGGCCAGGGAGGCGACCCACTGGACGGAACCTACAGCCTGACCGTGCCAGGAAACCAGTATCATACCCTGGACATATCCTCCGGCGGCCAGACCTATTCTGAGCAGGGGACCTTCCTCACCGGTTACACCTACAGGCTGAGCATATGATCGAGCCTTGAAGAGGTGAAGGGAGGGAAATATCAAATCACCTCTCTTTAATCTCCTCTTCGATATTTCTCACCATATCGAGATAGGCGTCTTTGAGCTTCTCCAGCACCTCTTCGGTTAGCGTCCCAGTAACCCCTTTGTTTCCACAGCCAACTACGGGAGCGAACATTTTCCGGATCACTCGCCAGGGTCCATCTGGAACTCAAAGTCGCAATATAGGATATTGACATATATTCTTGAGTTAACCAAAACGTATTTAACTAAATTAAAACAAGTGAATCTTACTTAAAACAAATAAAATTGTTAAAGGTGTTTCAGAATGGGTAAAGTATCTCTGTTTATGATCGTTTTTGCGACGCTGATGATAGCGCCTTTTTGCAGCGCTATGGACAGAAACGTCAAAGAAGAAAACGCCATCCTCTTGGTAGCCTTCGGCACAAGCTACCCTGAAGCTCAGGCCTCCTTCGATAGCATCGAGGCGATCTACGAGGAGGAGTTCCCGAATGCTGAGATCAGAATGGCCTTCACCTCTGACTTCATAAGGCAAAAGATAGCGGATAGGGATGGCATCTTCATCGACAATCCAGTCACGG
Source organism: Methanotrichaceae archaeon (assembly GCA_013329455.1). Classification (GTDB taxonomy): domain Archaea; phylum Halobacteriota; class Methanosarcinia; order Methanotrichales; family Methanotrichaceae; genus Methanocrinis; species Methanocrinis sp9297u. Next base: position 17,481 of record DUKF01000123.1, read on the forward strand.
CCATTGCCAAACTTAACGACGAGGGCTACGTGAAAGTCGTCGTTCAGTCCCTCCACGTAATTCCAGGTGAAGAGTTCCACGATCTGGCAAACATCGTGGATAGTTTCAACAGCATAGATGGAAAGTTCGCCTTTCAAAACCTGGTGATGGGCATGCCCCTTCTGACCAGAATGGAAGACTATCAGGCAACCTCGATAGCACTCGCATCGCAGTTCGACAAGACCACCGACGAGAAGGGGAATGCCCAAGGCAGACCAAGAGACCCCAAAGATACAGCTGTGGCCCTGATGGGACACGGAACCAAGCATTCGGCCAACAGCGCCTACTCTCAGATGGCACTGATCCTCAAAGAAGACTATGAGAACGTCTTTTTGGGGACCGTTGAGGGCTACCCTGCCTACGAAGACGTGCTAGAAGGGGTGAGCTCCTCAGGTACGACCAGTGTTAGGATGATGCCCTTCATGATAGTCGCTGGAGATCACGCCAACAACGATCTTTACGGGGACGAGGATGACTCCTGGAAAGTCATGCTCGAAGGCGAGGGGTTCGATACCGAGCCGTATCTCAAGGGGATGGGAGAAAACAACGAGATCGTGAAGATATTCGTGGAACACACGAAGGCTGCCCTCGAAGAGCTGGAAACGTGAGCGCTGAAATAGATATTTTCGTGGTTCTGGTGACTTAGATGAAATTATGGACAATCGTTATCGCTCTGGCACTTTTGTGTGCACCATCCCTCTCGCAGGATGGCTACACGAATCAGCTCGTCTCCGTCATCGATGAGGTGGGAAGTGTGGTCACCGTGCCCCTCTGCCCCGAAAAGATCGTCTGCCTCACCCCAGCCGCGTCAGAGGTGATCAGCGCTCTCGGCGACTCTGACAGGCTTGTGGCCCTCACCCAGGACTGCACGATGCCACCGGCCTTGCAGAAGAAAGAGAGCATCGGCGAGGCCGGCCGCGAGGCGGACGTCGAAAGGATCCTGGAGCTGGACCCCGCCCTGGTCATAGCAAAGACAGGAAGTCTCTTTCCGGAAGAGTATGAGGTGCAGCTCACAAACTATGGGATTCCCGTCATCAGGTACCGGGTGCTTCACATGGATACTCTGATGCCGATGATAGAGGACCTGGGCCTCATCTTAAATAGGCAAGAAGAGGCCCAGGAGATGAGAGACCGCGTCGGCGGATACTATGACATTGTCCTCAAAAGGACCGTCGGGATTCCGGAAGATGGGAAGCCCTCCGTCTACTTCATGTCGATGGGCCATTTTGACTGGACCGCAAGCTCCGCATCTACGGGCCACGAGAGGATCATCGAGGCCGGCGGAAATAACATAGCAAAGGATCTGGAGGGAAAGGTTCCCCATGTGGACATGGAGTGGGTGATAGAGCAAAACCCTGAGGTGATCGTCTACTCAATGCCCACATCCCAGTACGAGGGTATGACCCCCTCCGTCGAGGAGATGGAGCAGAAGAGGGAGGAGATCATGAGCCTTCCGGGCTTTGATCAGATCGACGCCGTGAAGACCGGCAAGGTCTACATAGTCGACATAAACATGGCCAGCGGCCTTGTGGAAGTTGTGAACATGCTCTACTACGCCAAGTGGTTCCACCCCGACCTCTTCGAAGACGTGGACCCGAGGGCCGTTCACGAGGAGATTTACGAGAAATACTTCGACATGGAGATCGAGAGAATCCACCAAGTCCATCCCGAAAGCACATCTTATAACTAGCCCGCCGGATAAAGACGGGTTCTATGGTCTCCGGCGCAAGATTGAAGGGCTGGATCGAGCTTGAAGGGCGTCGCCTATCCCAGGCCGATCTCGAAGATATTCTCTCCGAGAACCCCAGCCACGCGTCCAATTTCGGGGGCGAGTTCTTCCTCCTGTGGGATGACTGCATGGCAAAAGATCGCTTTGGGATAATCCCCGGCGATTGCCCTGCTGGAACTGTAGTCTGCGGAGGTGAGGAG